>JAFYNU010000147.1 GCA_017547975.1 Clostridia bacterium | reverse complement strand
GGACTTTCCATGACAACCTTACCCTGTCCGCCGCAAGCGCACCGAATGGGCTTGGGTATATTGAGATTAACGATGGAAAGCTGTCTATCAACCCTTATGTGGAAGAAATCTACGAAAACCTGGTGGAAATCGGCAAGGGCGAGGTGATTTTTGTCACGAAAATCGGCTTGATGGGGCGTTACATTTCCGGTATGTTCACCCGGAAGGTGTATGAAGACAAACGGGAGAGAATTACCTTTGGCATAAAGCCGAAGGCATATTCGGCAAAGGGTGCCGAACCGGTATGAAGGAATATACTATAAAGTGCTCTGATACAATGACGTATCAGAGCACTTTTTGGTTTAGTCATTGAAAAGGTCGTAAAGGATACGGATGGTCTTTTCGTAATGATTCGCTTCTACGCCAACGATGATGTTGAGCTCGTTGGAAGGCTGGGCCAGAAGCAGAATGTTAATGCCCGCCTTACCAAGCTGGGTCAGGATGGAACCGGCAGTGCCAGAACGGTTTGCCATGTTGCGGCCTACCACAGCAACCAGAGCCACGTTTTCGCTGTAGCTGATGTAGTCCACCTTCAGATCACGGTTGATGGAGGCGATGATGGCACCGATGGCTTCGGGGGTGGCGGTGGCGCTCTCAAATACCACCGACATGGTGTCAATACCGGTGGGAACGTGTTCCACGGAAATGTTGTGCTTTTCGAAAAGGGAAAGGATCTTGCGCATGAAACCGATCTGGTTATTCATGAGCATTTTTTCAATCAGCAGGACAGAGAAACCCTTCCGGCCCGCAAGACCGGTGATGGGATGGTCGTTTGCAGGGGGCGCATCGGCTACGATCATGGTGCCCTTGGCATTCACGTCGTTGGTGTTGCGGATGTGGATGGGGATACCCAACTGTTTTACGGGGAAGACGGTATCCTCCTGCAGAACCGAAGAGCCCATGTAAGAAAGCTCCCGCAGTTCGCGGTACGTAAGAATGTCGATGCACTTGGCTTCGGGAATGATGCGGGGGTCGGTCATCAGGAAGCCGGAAACGTCGGTCCAGTTTTCGTATAAACCGGCTTCAATGCCGCGGGCAATCACCGAACCGGTGATGTCCGAACCGCCCCGAGGGAAGGTATTGATGGAACCGTCGGGCAAAACGCCGTAGAATCCGGGGATAACAGCCCGCTCGCTTGCGGCAAGGCGCTTGCGAATGGTGGGATAGGTCTTGCCTTCATCCATGACGCCATTGTCGTCAAAGAAGATCAAATCGGCGGCATCCACAAAGTCGTACCCCAGGAAGGCGGCCATCAGGATGGCGTTGAGATATTCGCCGCGGCTGACAAGATAAGAATAGGTGCAACCACCGGCAACCACTTCGCTGATCTTATCGATTTCGCATCCGATGTCGCAGGAAAGACCAAGTTCTGCTTCGATTTCCAGGTAACGCTCCTTGATCACGTCGAAGGAAGCCTTACGGTCTTCGTCGGTTTGCGCATTGTAGCAACGGATCAAAAGGTCGGTAACCTTGGTGTCTCCCGAAAAACGTTTGCCAGGGGCAGAAACGATGACGTACTTGCGTTTTTCGTCGGCAACAACAATATCGCAAACCTTTCTGAACTGGGAAGCGTCGGCCAGGGAGGTGCCGCCAAACTTGAGGACGGTAATATTCTGATTCATGGGAACAAACTCCTATCTACGTCAGTCGAGAATGCGCAGAGCATTGACGACGGTATTGGTCTTTTTGAAAATATCAAGGGCACGGATGAAATCGTGCTGATTCATGGACTTGGTGATGAATGCGGAGGCGGAAATCATATCGAAGGCACCGAATACAGAGGCGTTGCACGTTTCTCCTGCGCGGACGTACCATCTGGATTCCTGCTCACTTCCCTCCGAAATGGCGGCGCCATCCACCCAGAGCGGGGGCTGGGGCTGATCGATGGTCTTGGCACAATCGATCACGTCGGCTACCACGGCAGATGCAGTGGGGTACTTACCGGCACCGCGGCCGTAGAACATCACGTCACCAACCTGGTCGCCCCGGACTACGATGCCGTTGAATACGCCATTTACGCCCGAAAGCATGTTATTCTCGCCCACAAGATGGGGAGCCACGTAGGAGTAGACGCTTCCGTCATCGTTGAGCGTGGTGCGGCCGATAAGCTTGATGTGATAACCCTTGCTGAGTGCCAGGGAAATATCTTCGTCCGAAATGGACCGAATCCCCTCGGTGGGGATGGCGGTGGGGTAGACGTGTTTGCCAAATGCCAGGGAAGCTAAGATGGAGACTTTGTTTGCGGTATCCTTGCCGTCCACGTCGCTTGCGGGATTGGCTTCGGCATACCCCAGCTGTTGGGCGTCCCGCAGGGTATCTTCGAAGGTGGAACCCTTGTCGGTCATGCCGGTGAGGATGTAGTTTGTGGTACCGTTGAGAATACCGTAGATTTCCTGAATCCGGTTTGCTTTCAGGTCATGGGTGAGGGGACGAATGATGGGAATCCCGCCGCCCACGCTGGCTTCGAACAGATAATGGGCTTTGTTCTGATAAGCAAGTTCCAGAAGCTCAGCACCATAAGCTGCAACCAGGTCTTTATTGGAGGTGATCACGCTTTTGCCGGTGGCAAGCAGTCGTTTGGTGTAGTCGTAGGCAAAGGTTTTACCGCCCAAACATTCCACAACGATCGCGATATCCGGGTCATCGAGAATATCTTCGAAGTTCTTGGTCAGAAGAGATTCGAATCGGTTACCGGGGAAATCCCGAAGATCCAGAACCTTTTTCAAAGCAAGGGGTTCGCCTACGGAAGCGGCAATCAGGTCTGCGCTATCCGCAAGGATGTCGGCGACGCCGCCGCCAACCGTGCCAAATCCGAGAATGGCAATCTGTTTCATAGTGAGAGGTCCTTTCGTTTAGTTACCGGCCAAAAGCTTGAATGCAATAACGCCGTCACATTCCTTGGCGCTGTCGATCAGTTCGTTGATTTCGGCACTGCTGCCCGAAACCTGGGCCGATATGGTGGCGGTGGCTTTTCCGTCCACCGGGATATTCTGGTTGATGGTGAGAATGTTCAATCCGACCTTGGCGAGGTGAATGAGAAGGTTGGAAAGAACACCGGGTTCATGCTTCAACTCCAGGTAGAAGGTGACGATCCGTTCGATTTCCTTATCATAGAAGGGGCGGATGGCATCCTTATACTTATAGAAGGCACTGCGGGAAATTTCTGCCACCGCAGCCGCTTCGGATGCGGTTTTGCATTGGCCCGATTCCAAAAGAAACTTTGCTTCCAGAACCTTGTGCAGGACGGATGGCATGACTTCGGCATCGATCAAATAGTACTTCGGTTCCTTGGGCAAATCAATCTCTCCATTCAACAAAAACTAACGGATCTATTATACTATATTCGCATCAGAAATACAAGTGTTTTTTTCAAGATTACAAAAATCTTTTTGGGGCATACAAAAAGGCACACGCTACAAAGCGTGTGCCCGGGAAAAACATGCTTATTTGCCAAGCATGGCGGCGCCGATGATACCGGCATCGTTGCCAAGAATGGCGGGTTTGATGGTGGTCTGGGGGATGTCCTTAGAATAACGTTCCTTTTCAATTCTCGGCATCAGCAAGTCGATCAGGAACTGGCCTTGCTTTGCAACGCCGCCGCCCAGGCACAGAACCTCGGGCTGGAAGATGTTGATGATGTTGAGAAGACCGCAAGCCAGGTAATCACAATAGGTATCAACAACCTGCTTGGCAGTTTCGTCGCCCTGCTTCATGGCATCAAAGGAGGTTTTGCCGTCAACTTCGTCCAGAGTGGGGGCAAGCTTCCACATCATGGAATCTTTGTTCTTTTCCATGGCTTCTTTGGTCATGCGGATCAAACCGGTGGCAGAGGAGTAGGCTTCCCAGCAACCCTTACGGCCGCAGTTACACGGGGCGCCGTCCTTTTCGATAACCATATGACCCAATTCTCCGCCGGCTCCGTTAAATCCGGCAACAATGTGCTTGTTAACGATGACACCGCCGCCAACACCGGTACCAAGGGTGATCATAATAGCATGATCACAACCGGCAGCAGCACCGGCGTAGGCTTCGCCAAGGGCAGCTACGTCGGCATCATTGCCGCAGTAAACCGGAATAGAGGTATATGCCTTGAAGGCTTCGCGAATATTGGTATGGTTGAAGGGAATGTTGCAGGAGTAGATGATGACACCATTCTTGCCGTCAACAGTACCGGGGGAACCGATACCAATAGCGGCTACGTCGGCTTCGGTCAAACCCTGCTCTGCAATCAGAGCGAGAGTCGTTTCTGCCATATCCTTGATAATTTCATTGATGTCACGATTGGTCAAAGTCGGGGTGCTTTTGGTTGCCACAAGCTTCATTTCTTCGTTGACAAGGCCAACAGCAATGTTGGTGCCGCCAAGATCGATGCCGATGTAATACATAGATAGACCTCCCAAATATAATAAAATGATTTTAGCACATCTTATCTGTAAAATCAACAGGGTTCTTGGAAAAAAGAAAAATTAGAAGCGTTGACTTTCGTATGGGAAAACGGTATAATGAAGGGGTGTTATCGAGAATATCTTCCAATGAGTTTATCAAAGGAGCAATCCATGAAAAAGAATAAAAAAGAAATCCGGTTTATTGTACTGCATGGCCTTCTGGTGGCGGTGCTTCTTACACTTTTGGTGATAACCGCCTGTTTTAAAGATAGGGTGATTGTTGTCGCTGGGGGGCAGGCAGAAGTTACCGAAGAGTTTAGCGAAGAGAATTCGTAGGATAAGGCAGTAATGAAAAGAAAAGCCAAGCGGAAATTTCCGCTTGGCTTTTTCAAATTAGAAGAGATGATTCTGTACCGCGTCTACTGCACCCTTCAGGTAAGCAGTAAAGTAGGCTTCGCAGGTGTAGTGGCCACCAACCATGTCGATCAGATGGTCATTCATGATGCAACCGTCAAACCCGACCTCGTCCAAGGCCTTCAGGACGTTGATGAGGTTGTAATAACCCGCATCGGGGAATGTTTCATTGAAGCCGCCTTCTGCTGAAAGGGGAGCGGTGACGTTGCGGACGTGAAGCTTGAACAGGAGACCCCGTTCGGCAAGCCAACGAATGAATTCTTCCGGGGAGCACCCCATCAGCTCGCCGCCCTCCAGCCAGCAACCAACGCACAGGCAGCAACCGATATTCTTGGAATTGGCAATGGTCAGGGCTTTCTTATAGCCTTCGAAATTACCGAAGACACAGCGGGGGACACCGGCCATGGTGTAAACGGGAGGATCATCCGGATGAATACCGATGTAGACCTTGCTGGATTCGGCAACCGGAACCACCTGGCGAATGAAGTATTCATAGTTTTCCCAAAGCTCTTCTTCGGAATACTCTCTGCCATGGGACAGGGGCCAGTTAAAGTCGCCGAAGACGATGGACTTATTGGGGGCGTTCAGATCAAGACCGCCTGCGGTGGCACCGCCACGGACTTCCCGGCGGATGTCACCACGCCAAATGCCATTACCCATGTGGGCGTAGGTAGAGTAGTGGATTCCGGCGGAACCCAGGTCCTTGATGTATTGGAGATAGCGCGCAATATATTCGTCCCGGTCGGGAAGACCCAGGGTGACCGAGGACATGTTGTGCAGGTTGTAATTTTCCAGGCGGTAGATTTTCAGGCCGCGCTTGCCGAGTTCGTAGGAGAGCTCCTGATAGCACTCGGCGGTGTGTTCAGGAACCTGCCCATGACCGAGCATGACCCACTCTACGCCAAGCTGTTTGAGGAAGTTGATACCGTTTTCATCGAAAACGATCTTACCGTGCTCGTCACGATAAACTTTGCCTTCCATCTTCGTGCCAACCTGGATGCCCGGTTTGCTGTTGAAATAACCGGGAACAGCTTTCATGGCAATACGATCAGACATCGGCTTCTCCTTCCTTCAAGGAAGCTTCCAGCATTTCCATTGCTTTTTCGCGGTTCTTGTCCAACCATTCCTTGCGGACCCAATGAACCGGAGCGTGACCTTCCATCATGCCCGGCAGGATCAAACCGCCGTCCACCCGCAGGGAAACGCCGGTGATGTAGCTTGCGGCATCGCTGGCTAGATAAGCCACTGCTTCGCCGTTGTCACGAGCGGTACCGGAACGGTGCATGGGGATGGATTCCTTGATAAAGGGAATTTCGTTGGGGTCATGTCCTGCGTCGGCGGGCCAGGTAGCACCGGGGGCAACACAGTTGACGCGGATATTGTATGCAGAAAGTTCCAGAGCCAGCGATTCACAGGCGCGTTTGATGGCTGCCTTGAACCCGCCGTAGATGAAATCATCAGGATAAGCCTGTTCGGCACGGGTGGAGGTGATGAAAATGATGCTGCCGGCGATCTCATCCTTCACCATATGGCGTGCAGCGGCTGCAGCACAGAGGATGTAATTGCGGTAGTTGGATTCGTAAAGGAAACGCAGGTCGGCTTCGGTAACCGAAAGAATGGAAACACGGCTGTCGCGGCCGGCGTTACAGACCATCAGATCCAGATGTCCAAGATCCTTGTGGGCCTGGTTAACGGTCTTTTCGGGAACGTCGGCTTCGTTCAGGCTGGCCTGGTACACGAAGCATCTTCTGCCGAGGGCTTCAATCTGGCGCTTGGTTTCCAGAGCGCCTTCCAGGCGGTTGTTGTAGGTGATGGCTACGTCGTAGCCTTTTTCCGCCAGAACAATGGCAATACCCTGACCAATGTTGTGGCTGCCACCGGTGACAAGTGCAGTTTTGGACATATTGTTTGCTCCTTTACATTCAACTCGGTATGCGATATGACCGTATACCGAAAAAATCTTGTATAGCTACATAATACCATGAAGTTTGGAAATTCGCAAGAAGAGCTTTTGAAAATAGTTGAGAAAAAAGCAGGATATGACAGCGAAAATTTGGACGATATAGACGCAAAAAGAAATTGAGAAATGGAAAAGAATTGTTGTTGACAAGATGATAACATATGATATATAATAATAAAAAACGATTCAAATGACAAACTCAATTATGAGGTGAAAATATGAATAAAGAAGACAAAATGAATCATTTCAAAAAATTCAAATTCCTGTACATAGGAATTGCCGCTTTGTTGATCATATTGATCGTTTCCGGTATTTTTGTGATGAATTGGCTCCGGGGACAGGTGGAAAGTTATGATAAAATTTACCCAGGTGTTACCATGGGAGGTATGGACCTTTCCGGTATGACTTTGGAGGAAGCCGAAGCAGCCATTTTGGCAAAAAGTGAAGAAACCTTTTCGGAACAGACCTTCTCCATTGATTACGAAGGCTTTTCGGTTGAAATTACCGCTGACGAAGCAGGAATTTCCTATGATGCGGCGTCCCTTGCCAAGGCAGCTATGGAAATGGGGCGGAACAAGTCGGTGATTGCCCAGTATGGATATATCCAAAAGGGCATCAACGCAGATGATCTTGAATTTACCGTGTTGACCTCCACCGATATTGTGGAAGAAAAGGTGAACAAGTTTATCCAACTGGCATCTTTGGAACTGGTGGAACCCACATACAAGGTGGAAGAAACCTTTATTACGCTTGATAAAGGCCAGGAGGAGCGCAAGTTTGACCGCAAGGCTCTTGTGGATGAGATGAAGAGTCGGATCGAGAGTTTGACTTTTGGCAGTTACGAGCCGCAACATCAGATCACCGAACAGAGCAAACTCGACCTGGAAGCCATTCGGGAAGAAATTTTTGTGGAAGCGACCCAAACGGAAATCAAATACGTTCCCCTGGATTGGACCGAAGAAACGGCTGATAAGTACACCGAAGAAGATCTGAAGAACTACAAGGGTAATCATAAATACGTAATTACCAAGGGCATTACCGGTGTGGACTTTGATTTGGAAGAAGCTAAAACCCGAATGGAGGAATCCAAACGTGGCTTTTCCATCAATTTAATTATTCAAGAACCGGAGGACAACCGGGAATCCATTGAAGCCATGCTGTTCCGGGACGTGCTTTCCACGTGGACAACCAAACTGAATCCGGGCGAAAAGAACCGTACCCATAACATCGACCTTGCCAGTAAAGCGGTTAACGGTACCGTCATCTGTCCGGGAGATATTTTCTCCTACAACGGAGTGGTGGGAGTCCGTACTGCGGCGAAGGGATACCGGGATGCAAAGATATTCCAGAGCGGCGAAGTGGTGGATGGTATTGGCGGCGGTATTTGCCAGCTTTCCAGCACCATCTATATCGCAACTCTGCGTGCAGGTCTTGAACCTACTGAAAGATATGCCCATCGCTTTGCCGTATCCTACACCAAACTTGGGCAGGATGCAACGGTTGCATGGGGGTCGTTGGATTATAAATTCAAGAACAATACCGAATGGCCCATCAAGGTTATGGTCTCTCGCAGCGGCGGTTCGCTGAAGGTTACCATTTATGGTACCAAGCTGGACAATTATACCTATGAGCTGTCTTCTACGCAGAATTCCGTTAAGCAATATGAGACCGAAACCAAGTACGTCCAACTGGGCAGTGCGGAAGCAAATGAACAAGGACTGACAAAGCTTGGACAGAAGAAATCCACCGGCGGTCAGCTTGGTTACACCAGCACCACCTATATTACCAAGTATGACAACGGCAAAAAGGTTTCCACCTCCTGGGTAAACGATTCCGATTATAAGACGCAGGACAAAATTACCTACATTGCGGCCTATTTGAAATCCGATGGCACTCCGTATATGGATGCAGCGGGTAAGCTGATTGATCCCAATGCAGTTGTAGAACCGCAACCGGATCCGACTCCGGATCCCGCGCCGACTCCGGAGCCCGAGCCCACGCCGGAGCCCGAGCCCACGCCGGAGCCCGAGCCCACGCCGGATCCCGAGCCTGTGCCAGAACCGTAACCCGATTCATCTGAAGAATAAGCGAATAGTGACTGTAAAATGGCATGAGTGAAAAGCTCATGCCATTTTCGTATAATTGTGCTTGCATCAGGAAGTAAGACATGCTATAATGAAGACAACTTGAGGCACAGGATACGTGCCGTGATTATGAAAAAGGAAGGTCTGCGTATGAAAATTACTGTATGGAATGAATTTGCCCATGAAAAAACCGATGAAGCTGTCAAGGCCATATATCCGGATGGCATTCATGAAACTGTGGCGGCATTTTTGCGTGAAAATGGTTTTGATGACGTAAAGACCGCAACCCTGGAAATGCCGGAGCACGGCTTGACCGAAGAAGTTCTGGCCAATACCGACGTTCTCTTTTGGTGGGGCCATATGCGTCATGGCGACGTACAGGATGAGATCGTAGAACGAGTCTATAAACGCGTGATGGAGGGGATGGGCATGGTAGTCCTGCATTCCGGCCACGCTTCCAAGATCTTTACCAAGCTTATGGGAACCGATTCCGGCCTGCTCAAGTGGCGTGAATCGGGGGACAAGGAAATCCTGTGGGTAGTAGATCCCGGTCATCCCATCGTGGAAGGCATTGGGGAAAATATTATCATTGAACACGAAGAAACATACGGCGAACACTTTATCATTCCTGAACCGGATGAATTGGTGCTGATCAGCTGGTTC
>JAFYNU010000146.1 GCA_017547975.1 Clostridia bacterium | reverse complement strand
GGTGGTGCGTTAAGCACCGGGGGAGATATCGAAGATATCAATTGTCCCCGAAGGGGACAAAACGATTGCCCACATCGGCACGTCAGCGGGCGAACGCAGTTCGCCCCTACTGTGTGGAAAACCGCGCCGGGTGCGGCACAGCAGGAGCCCCTGTCGGCTTTTTTTCTTGCTTTTTCGGGAAAAAGCGTATACAATAGAACCAACACCACCCGAAAGGAGCATTTTCCATGCGTTACGGCTGTACTCTCCCTCTGGACCTTTTCACCCCCACCCCATCGGAATCCTCCGCCGCCCTGATCAAAGGGTTCGGCGGTACCGATGCCCTTTTTGCCTGGTTGGGGGACAATCTGGATGCCATTGAGCTTGGCACCGTCCGGACGACCACCGACCCGGAACTGCTCCTTCGTGCGGCATCGGTTTGCCACGCCCATGGTCTCACCGTCACCATCCACGGGGCGCTGGCAGACGGGGATTCCCCCGACGCCTTCTTCGCCCCCTATCTCCCCCTGTTTGCGGCGGGACTGCAGCCTGCGTACAACGTCACCCTCCACCCCCTGAAGGAGGTTTCGGCCACCCGGGATATGCTCCGGGCTCTGCTGGCGGCCGACCTGCCGGTGACCTTCACCCTGGAAAACCAGCGGAACCGTTCGGCCGAAACGGCGGGCTGGGGCTGCGCCCCGGTGGCGGAATTGGTAGATGAAATTGGGGACCGGCGGCTTGGCACCTGTCTGGATTTCGGGCATCAGCTTTCCAATTTCCACAAGTTTGGCCCCGAACAGGATCCCATTCCCCAATCTTTTTACAGCCTGGCAGGCCACACCCACATCCACAGCTACTACAACGGCACCACCCACTTCCCCCTCTACCTGGGGGAAACCCTGTTGGAGGAACACATCACCGCCCTGCGGCAGGCAGGCTACACCGGCATTCTGAACCTGGAACTCCACGCCGAGCGCTATTTCAAGGAGTTTGATGCCAGGGACGCCCTGGCCCATTCCGTCGGCGTGCTGAAGGATGCGGTCACCCAGCTGGCGTACAAGGAAGCCGCCTGGGCCGCCTTCCGGGACCATTTCCCCGAAAGGCTGTCCGCCGCCGCCAAGTTCATCGATTCCGTCTCCTCCGGTTTGGCCCTGATCGGGCCCGCAAGCTACCTCCTGCGGTTGGGGGACAAACGGTTTGCCATCGACCCCAGCGCCTGCCACCTCCCCGGCGAGGAATCCATTCGGACACAGCTTTTTGAAACCCTCCGGCACTACGACGGCGTCATTGCCACCCACAACCACTACGATCACTACGACGGGAAGCTCCTGACCATGCTGGCCCCCCATCTGCCCTGCTATATGGCGGATTTCATGCCCGATCTGCCCGGAATCCACCGAATCAAAGCCGGGGAAACCCTCTCCCTGGGGGAGGCGGGCTTCACCTTCTTCAAAAGTCCCCACAGCCGTGGGGAAAGCCTGGTGGATGAGCTTGGCTTCCTTGTGGAATTCCGGGGACGCAGGCATCTCTTCCCGGTGGACGTCCGCACCTACGACCCGGCGGTCATTCCGGTGGAGGGGCCGGTGGATACCCTGATTTCCCACCTGTGGTTGGGGCGGGTCCAGGCCCTGATTCACGGGACCCAGGCCGAATACATCGAAGATTTCATTGCCTTTGCCAATTCTTTTTCCCCGAAAAAGACCGTCATCGGCCACCTTTGCGACCCCCGCCGCATCATTCCCGATATGTGGTCCCCCCTGCACGTAGCCCGGGTGGCCCCCTTCCTGACCAATCCCACCCCCCTGCAATTCGGGGACACCATCACCCTGTAAGGAGGCACGAATGCCCGAACCCTATCGCATTATCCGAAGCGACCGAAAAACCATGCAGCTTTCCATCGACGCCTTCGGCCGGCTGACGGTGCGGGTCCCCCGGACCACCACCGACGCCGCCATCGCCCAATTCCTCTCCAACCACGCCGAATGGATCAAAAAACACATGCCGCCCCCCAACCAGCGGATCGTCCCCCTGACTCAAAGGGAGGTTTACGCCCTGGCCGACCGGGCGGTGAAGGAGATTCCCCCCCGGGTCGGGCAGTTCGCCGCCGAAATGGGGGTCACCTACGGACAGATCACCATCCGCAACCAGCGCACCCGCTGGGGCAGCTGCTCGGGGCGAAAGAACCTGAATTTCAACTGCCTGCTGCTTCTGGTGCCCGAGCCGGTGATGGATTACGTCATCGTCCACGAGCTTTGCCACCTGATCCACCTGGACCATTCCAAAGCCTTTTGGGCCACCGTGGAAAAATTCATGCCGGACTACAAAACCAGAAAGGCCTGGCTGGATGAACACGGCGGAGCCATCATCGCAAGACTCCCCTGATTCCCCCGGCGTTTCGGTTTTGAAATACGTGATTATGCCAAATCACGTGCATTTGCTCATTGAGATTGCCCGTGCAGAGGGAGGGCACGGAGGCCCTCCCCTACAAAACATCATCGAACTACAAACGAGTTGATTAAGGGATTATAATCTACTCATACAGAGGCTTTTATGAACGATCATCCCCATCGAAAACCAACCCGTCTGCGCGACTACGATTACAGCCGGAACGGTTGCTATTTTGTTACCATCTGCACCAAAGACAAGGAAAAATTGCTGAGCTATATTCCAGACAACGTAGGGGAGGGTCTCTGCGCCCTCCCCCAAACCTCCCTTACGCAGATTGGACACTACGTCGATGAGGCGATCCAATATATGAATACCCATTCCCCCGGCGTTTCGGTTTTGAAATACGTGATTATGCCAAATCACGTGCATTTGCTCATTGAGATTGCCCGTGCAGAAGGAGGGCACGGAGGCCCTCCCCTACAAAACATCATCGGACAATTCAAGTCCTTTACGACCCATCGAAGCAAAACCCAGCTTTGGCAAAGGTCATTCCATGACCATATCATCCGAAGCCAAGTTGATTTTGATCGAATTTGGGAATATATGGATACCACTCCTCTCCGATGGGCAAATGACGTATATTTTTCCATTGAGCCATAAAAAAATTTTCTTTTCCGAAATCGGTCGAAAAGGGGAACAAAAGGGCATACCTTTCGTCTTGTTTTCCGGTGCGAACATATGTTTTAAAGCAAAGTAATGCAATGCAATGTAAGTATGCCGGGGTGCGGTCAGAACCCCCCTGTGGAAAACTCTCCCCGGTGCTTTCCAAGGTGCCCACAGAGAGGTTTCCAAACAGGTCTCCTTTTTCACAAGCATCTTTTCATGCCTGTTTTTCAATTTCTTTTCCCATAATCTTGACTTTATACCCATATTGTGGTATCATGGTAGTATTAAGGCAGTATGCCCCATCGAAATCAACGAGAATGGAGATATTATCATGGAAAGAATCAAGACCCTTGCTACCCGCAACCTTTGCGAAAGCGCCAAGAACGGCGGCTGCGGCGAATGCCAGACCTCTTGCCAGTCGGCCTGCAAGACCAGCTGCGGCGTTGCCAATCAGTCCTGCGAAAAGAAATAAGAATTACGCATGAAAACGAAAAGTGCCGCCAGCAATTGGCGGCACTTTTTATCAAAATAGATGGGAGAATTCACTTGGTACATCAATATCAGTTAAACGGATTTAACATTGTGCTGGATAGCTGCTCCGGGGCGGTGCACGTGGTGGATGAGGTGGCTTACGACCTGATCGCCCTCTACCCCACCCAGAGCAGAGAAGCAATCATTGACAGCCTGGCTCAAAAATACCCGGAGGTCACCCGGGATGAGCTGGCCCAGTGTTACGGGGACGTGGCCTATCTTGCGGAATCGGGCCAGCTTTTCACCGAAGACACCTTCGCACCCATGGCCGGCACCTTCAAGGAACGCTCCGGGGACGTGGTGAAGGCCCTGTGCCTGCACGTGGCCCACACCTGCAACCTGAACTGCTCCTATTGCTTCGCCAGCCAGGGCAAGTACCACGGGGAGCGGGCGGTCATGTCCTTTGAGGTGGGCAAGCGGGCCCTGGATTTCCTGATGGAAAACAGCGGCAGCCGCCACAACCTGGAGGTGGACTTTTTCGGAGGGGAACCCCTGATGAACTGGCAGGTTGTCAAGGATCTGGTGGCCTACGCCCGAAGCGTGGAAAAGGAGCGGGGCAAAAACTTCCGCTTTACCCTGACCACCAACGGGGTCCTCATCGATCAGGACGTGATCGATTTCGCCAACAAAGAAATGAGCAACGTGGTCCTGTCCTTAGACGGACGGAAGGAAATTCATGATGCCACCCGGGTGGATTACGCCGGGAATGGCAGTTACGATAAGATCGTCCCCAAATTCCAGGAGATGGTGGCCTCCCGGGGCGGCAAAAACTACTACATGCGTGGCACCTTCACCCACCGGAACCCGGATTTCACCAAGGACGTGTTCCACATGGCCGACCTGGGCTTCACCGAGCTGAGCATGGAACCGGTGGTTTCGGCTCCCGATGATCCCGCCGCCCTGACCAGGGAGGATTTGGAAATCGTCATGAAGGAATACGAAGTCCTGGCCGCCGAAATGATCAAGCGCCGCCGGGAGGGACGCCCCTTCACCTTCTACCATTACATGCTGGACCTCTCCGACGGTCCCTGCGTTTACAAGCGGATTTCCGGCTGCGGCTCGGGCACCGAATACATGGCGGTGACCCCCTGGGGAGACCTGTACCCCTGCCACCAGTTCGTGGGGGAAGAGGCCTACAAGCTGGGGGACATCTG
>JAFYNU010000145.1 GCA_017547975.1 Clostridia bacterium | reverse complement strand
CCCTGAAGGTGGATGGGAATGGAAACGAGCTTCTTCTTTCCGATATCCTGGGTACGGAGGAAGACCTGACCGAGCGTCCCCTGGAAGAGAGTTCCGAACGTGCCCTTTTGCGAAACGCTGTCAATCGTCTTCCAACCCGGGAAAGAGCGATCATCTCCCTTCGTTATGGCATGAATGCCCCACGGGAATTGACCCAGAAGGAGGTTGCTGATCATATGGGGATTTCCCAATCCTACATATCGCGATTGGAAAAAAAGATCGTTGCCAAGCTTCGCCGGGAACTGGAAAAGACTATGGCCACATAAAAAAGGGCGACCCGGATGGGTCGCCCTTTCGATGTTTTCCCTTAGATTTTGAAACGGAAGAGGCTGGAGCGGGCGGCGGCGTATACATAATCACCGGAAACCGCCAGTGCTGCAGGACGGAGAGCCACTTCTATGGTCTTTTCGTAATTACCTTCCTTATCGAAAACCATGATATGCCCATCGGCCACGAATACCTTGTCACCCACGGCAATGCCCTGTTCACCGTTTTCGGCAAAGAGAACCGGATTCTTGAGCCAGCCGTGTTCGTCCACGTCGAATTTGTAGGTACGACGGTAGTATTCATCCACCGAGAAGAAGGTTTTTCCCGGTTCTGCCATAGCCAGACTGTTGGCACGGATCAGGTCGTAGATATCGGGGATCACCGTCTTGCCATCCAGAGCCACAAAGGCATCCTCGGTCTGGCGAATGGTGCTTTCCAGCCAGTCGTTGTTATTTCTCCAACGGTTGGCAGGGAGCCACACCCGTTCGGGCTTCATGTCGGCCATTTTGGCGGTTTCCAACATAACCATGGTTTCCATGGGATCCTCGGGATCCATGGAGAAGACCCGGATATCATTCCCGGTGAAGCCATACCACTTGCCGTAGTCGGTGCCCTCATTGCCTGCAGGGGGCATATAGCGTTCGGGCTTGCCGTTCACCATCATACCGCGCTGGGGCATATATTCGGTCACCATCAACAGACGGTCTTCGGTATCCACTGCCAGGGACAGGGGCTTGAAGGGGGTATCCAGCAGGATTTCCGCACGATCTTCCGCCACGTTCCAACGGTAAATCCGCTTGCGGTGGTCATCGGCAAAGTAAACGTTACCCTTGGAGTCGGTGGCCATACCGTCGATGAATTCAAATTCGCTTGCAATTTCGCCGGGCAGATAACGCTTGCCCTTACCACTGCCGTCCAGAGTCAGCTTGGCAAGTTCCCAGGGACGAACTTCCAGGTGACGGTTCACGTCATACATGGAGTGGTCCATGGTGAGCTTCACCTGGGTGAAGTTATGATACCCAAAGAAGGTGATATTCTTGGAATTCCACACCAGGCAGGCGTATTTCCAGGGGTTCACCAGCCAGATGACGCGGAAGGTATAGAAGTTGGCGAACTTCATGTTTTCGCAGTCCACGATTTCCATGGGCTGGCAGTAGGAGGATTCGCAAATTTCTTCTTCCAGCTGCAGGCAGATGACATTCCAATTCTTCACCTTGCGGAAGCGGACTTCGCTTCTGACGTGGTGTTCTACGGAGACCATGTAAATGGCACCGGGAACGTCGGTTTCTTCCACCAGGATACCGCTGGAAGCATAGGGAGCCGCACTCCAGCAATCATAGATGACGCCGCCGCCACCCCGTACCCACAGGGAGGGATACATGCTGTCCCATTTGCGGCTTTCGTCCAGGTCGGCGGTGTGAGAGGCGTTGTAAGCCCCTTCCCGCTGGCCGTTGGGATCGATACTGCCGTGGCCACCAACAAATTTTACGTCATTCAGGAAGGAGGTGGCACCAGACTGCCACTTCAGGCAGACGGCACGCGCATTCTTTCCGCCCGCATTCAGACCAATACCCGAAATGATGTTGTCACCGCCCTTGGGGGTCACCAGCATAGGAACCGGACCGCCGATGAAGGAGAATGCTTCGGTGTTGTCCTTCACTTCGATCTGGGTCATGATGGGATGGAGACCGATGAGTTTGGTATTTTCTTTCAAATTGAGCGTGTTGGTGACGATATAGCGTCCTTG
>JAFYNU010000144.1 GCA_017547975.1 Clostridia bacterium | reverse complement strand
GGCTTCTCCTGGGAGAATATCCCGCCGAAGCGGGTTATGAGGGGACACCGAGAAAGCTGTGTTAGCACTTGCTGAATGTAGAAAAAATAATTAAAGACGGTGCAAATCGAAATTTAAACTTCGACTTGCACCGTCTATCCAAAAATTATAATCCTATAATGCGATTATTATGAAATTTGGGTACGACAACACAAGCCCGGTCCCAGGCCAATGAAAGGCAGGAACGGACTTACCGTAATTCATGACGATGGAATTACGTTGCATGGTCGAACCTCCGTGAAAAAGATTACGGTCATTATAGCACCGGGAAATCGGTTTGTCAACCGGGAGAATGGGGAAAAGCTTGAAAAAACAGGTCGGTAAAAAGCGAAAATAGCCCTTGACAAACCGAAAGGAGTATAGTATAATAACATCTGTTGTCCGGGGTGTAGCTCAGTTTGGTATGAGCGCTTGGTTCGGGACCAAGAGGCCATGAGTTCAAGTCTCATCACTCCGACCAGAGGACGCTATGCCTTCGGGTATGGCGTCTTTCTTTTTTTGATGAAACGATAAGGAGAATGGATATGGCTGTTGTTACGATTGTTGGGTCGGGTATGATGGGTTCTGCCCTGGCTTTTCCCGCACGGGAAAACGGAAACGAGGTCCGTCTGGTGGGCACCCACCTGGACCGGGAGATTATTGAATCCTGCAAAGAAACCAATCAACACCCCAAGTTCAACCGTCCATTCCCGGCGGGGGTCAAGTATTACCAGATCGAAGAACTTGCAGACGCCCTCTTCGGTGCCGACATGGTCATCGGCGGTGTCAGCAGCTTCGGGGTCGAGTGGTTTGGAGAGGTGGTCCTGCCTGCCATTCCGGAGGGGATGCCGGTTTTAACGGTGACCAAGGGACTGATGGATACCCCGGATGGGAAGCTTTTGACCTATCCCGACCTTTGGAAGGCAAAGCTTGCCGAACTTGGAAAGAAGCTTTCCATGAATGCAGTGGGCGGTCCCTGCACCAGCTACGAGCTGGTGGCCCATGACCAAACCGAAGTTTCCTTCTGCGGGGATGATCTGGAGGTGCTGGAATTCCTCAAAAAGACCATGGCCACCGACTATTACCACATCAGCATTACCACCGACGTTACCGGCATCGAAAGCGCCGTTGCCCTGAAAAACGGCTACGCCCTGGGGATTGCCCTGACCATTGGCTTGAACCAGAAGGCAAACGGCAACGACGAGCTCCATTTCAATTCCCAGGCGGCGGTGTTTGGCCAGGCTACCCGGGAAATGACCAAACTTCTGGATTTCCAAAAGGCTCTGACCCTGAATAACCTCTGCGTGGGTGCCGGGGACCTGTACGTCACCGTCTACGGCGGCCGTACCCGCCTGGTGGGCATCCTCTTGGGTCGTGGGCTTACCATTGATGAGGCAAAGGCCGAACTCAAGGGCGTTACCCTGGAATCCCTGGTGGTGGCCGAACGGGTGGCAAGGGCGGTTCGCCTGAATATTGAAAAGGGTATTCTGAATGCAGAAGATTTCCCTCTGCTTCTCCACATTGATGAAATCATCACTCAGGGAAAACCGGTGAATATCCCCTGGGATAGCTTCACCTATCGGGAATCGGTATAATATTTATCCCCCTGTCGAACCGACAGGGGGATTTTTCCTGGAATGGGTTGTGGGATACAAAAATGTGTGATATAATTGGGGAAAACAAAGCAGAAAAGGAGAACGATTATGATCCTGAAAAGCAATTTTGATCCCAATCATGCCGAAAAGGCCCACCTAAATACCATTCTGGCTGCTCCGGTGATGCCGGAGGGACTGGTATCCCCCTTTGATCACGCCTGGGGCTACCTGGACAAACCCGGCGAAATGGAATACCACAAGCACTACAAGGAAGAAGTCTATTTCTTCTTCAAGGGGAATGGCTTCGTTCGTATCGATGGAGAGGAAATCCCCGTTACCGTGGGGGACGTGGTTCGCATTCCGCCGGATGCCATGCACACCGTGGTGAACCGGGAAAATGCCGAACTCCTTTGGGCCGCCCTCTGGTGGAACGTCATGGAATAAGCAAAGCAACGCCGATTCGTGAATGAATCGGCGTTGTTGTTTGTTCAGAAGGATTGAATCACTTCGAAAATGCGCTGGGTCACCTCGAATTTGTTGGTGGGATGGATCAGGTGGTGCTGACCCAGGTCGGCGATTTTTACCAGAGCGACCAGGTCGTCCCGGTTGGCAACCTCCTCCTGCTTCTGCTGGACGATTGTCCAGCCTTCCTGGGAGAAGGCGTTTTCGTAATCGTTGATCTGTACTACTACGAAGGGGAGGTCAGCCTTCCGGAATAGGGTACGCCATTCGGCGATCATAGCCCGGAGCATATCCCCATAATGGGTTGCTTCCACCGGAGCGGTGTTGCTTTCCCCCTGGTACCATACCACCGAACCCACAGCGTAGGGGACGATGGACAGGAGCATGGCGTGGTAAAGGGTGGAAGGGGGATTCCACAGGGCGAAGCGTTCGTGGGTGTGATCGGGATGCTTGTCCGCCGGGTCAATGTGGAATTTTTCGTTTTCGGCGGGGGAAAGGAATGCCTGAATCACAGCGGCACCCTGGTAACAACCCACGATCCCGATGGGAACCTGACGTTCCCTGCGGAGAGCCCGGGCCAGGTGAAGTCCGATGGCCGACCAGTTTCCGGCGTTTTCGGCGGTCATGGGAGACCAGCGGTTATCGAAACTGTTTTCGCACTCCAACCGGGGCACGTGGAAAAAGCGGGCCAGATGATCGGTGGGGTCATCAGGAAGTTGGTATTCGGTTTCATCCAGGGTGAACTGCATATTGCTTTGGCCGGAAACCAGGATTACGTCCCCAATATAGAGATCGGAAACCGTGTGGGTTCGAGTCTCACACGCAAACTCCATCACGTAGGGGCCGCCGGCGGCCTGGGGCGGGAAGGCGAGTTCGAAGAATCCATCCACCGGAGTGGCGGTGAGGGTAATCCCCAGAAAGGTGACGGTGACAGGGGCGTCAGCCGCGCCGAATACGCGGATCTCCTGATTCCGTTGGAACACGGCGCCGTTTGAAAGAATGGGAGCAAGCTGAAGCATAGAAAAACCTCCCTTAAATGACCTGGAACAGGTAGAATTTCAAATAATCGGTCTCGCCGATGCCAAGCACCACCGGGTGGTCGGGGGATTGGCGGCGGGCTTCAATGAGCTTGAGCTGGACCCCGGCATCCCGGGCGGCACTTTGGAGCATATCCACGAAGGCATCGGGTTCCATGAAGTGGCTGCAGGAGCAGGTTGCCAGGAAACCGCCCCGGGGCAAAAGCTTCATGGCCCGGTAGTTGATCTCCTTGTAACCCCGGATGGCGTCCTTGACGGTTTTGCGGTTTTTCGTGAAGGCCGGGGGATCCAGAATGACGAAGTCGTAGTCGTGCTTTTTCTCCGCCAGGGTGGGCAGAAGGTCGAACACGTCGGTGGCAATGAAGTCCATCCGATCGGTAAGACCGTTGCGTTCTGCGTTGCGCTTTGCCATTTCAATGGCATCGGCGGAAATGTCCACAGCGGTGACATGTTTGGCACCGCCCAACGCAGCGTTCAGGGCGAAGGAGCCGGTGTGGGTGAAGCAGTCC
>JAFYNU010000143.1 GCA_017547975.1 Clostridia bacterium | reverse complement strand
ACCGCCGGGTGGATGCCATCGACACCCGCTCCGGGGGACAATTCTCGGTGCGGGGGGGCATTGTGGACGTCTATCCGGTGAATGAGGAATTGCCCTGCCGGGTGGACTTTTTCGGGGACGAGATCGATTCCATTTCGGTTTTCTCGGTGGAGACCCAGCGCCGGCTGAGTCAAACCTCCTCCTTTTCCATTTTGCCCGCGGCAGAGGCCCTGCCCGACCTGGCAGAGGGGGGGAGAGCCGGGGCGGCCGCCCGCATCAGGGCCGCAAAAGCCGAGCTTGCCAAGCGGAAAAAGCTTTCCGATAAGCTTTCCGAAACCCTGGACCACGACGCCGAGCTCATGGGGGAGGCGGGGACCTTCGCCGCGGTGGATCGGGTCTATACCTATATATATGAAGGGTTTTCCTCTGCCTTCGATCATTTCCCGGCCGATGCCATCCTGTTTTTGGATGAGCCGGGGAAGGCGGCCGAAACCATGAAAAATCTGGACTGGCGGGTGGGTCAGGAGTGCGAGGGGCACCTGGAAGCCGGCTTTATCGGCCCGGACCAGGCCCATTGGATGCTAACCGGTGACGAATTCTTTGAAAAATTTCGGAAAACCCGGCTTTGCATGCTGGATACCTTCACCGCCGGGCAGTATCCCATTCCGCCCCGAACCCTGCTTTCGGTTCTTTGCAAGGAGGTCAGCGGGGTGGTGGGCGGCTTTGAGGCCGCCGCCGAGGAAATTTCCCTCTACCTGCGGGGGGGATGCGCCGTAATCTTCTTTGCGGGAAGCGACCACCGGGCGAAAATCGCCCTGGACGCCTTCAAGGCGGAGGAAATCGAAGCGATTTTGGATATGGGGCCCGACCCCACCCCGGTTTTGGGGAAGCTGGTGATTTCCGACGGGCATCTTTCGGCGGGATTTGAGTATCCGGCCCTGAAGCTTGTGGCCCTGACCGAGGGGAGCAAACAGCGCACCTCCGCCCGTCGGCGGAAAAAATCCGCCCATAAGGACGGGGGCGAGGCCATCCGAAGCTTTTCCGACCTGCACCCCGGGGATTTGGTGGTGCACGACGTCTACGGGGTGGGACGGTTCGAGGGGATCCATCCCATCGATACCGACGGCATGAAAAAGGACTACATCAAATTGCAATACGCCGGCAGTGACGTGCTCTATCTGCCGGTGACCCAGCTGGATTTGATTGCCAAATACATCGGCACCGCCGAGGAATCGGCGGTGAAGCTGAGCAAAATGGGAGGCGGCGACTGGATCAAGGCAAAATCCAAGGCCAAGGCCGCCGCCAAGGAGCTGGCGGGCAAGCTCATCGAGCTGTACGCCGCCCGCATGAAAAAGCAGGGCTTTGCCTTCCCCAAGGACAGCGAGTGGCAAAAGGAGTTCGAGGAATCCTTCGAATACGAGGAAACCGAGGATCAGCTCCGCACCACCCGGGAAATCAAGGCGGATATGGAGCGGCCGGTGCCCATGGACCGACTCCTTTGCGGCGACGTGGGCTTCGGCAAGACCGAAGTGGCCTTCCGGGCCATTATGAAGTGCGTTATGGGGGGCAAACAGGCCGCCATCCTGGTGCCCACCACCGTTTTGGCCCGGCAGCACTACCAGACCGCCATGCACCGATTCCGGGGGTACCCTCTGCGGATCGGGGTGCTATCCCGGTTTACTCCCCCGGCAAAAGCCGCCGAATATCTCAGGCAGATGAAATCCGGAGCCCTGGATCTGGTGGTGGGAACCCACAAGCTGCTTGGAAAGTCGGTGGGATTCCGGGATCTGGGTCTTCTGGTGGTGGACGAGGAGCAGCGCTTCGGGGTGACCCACAAGGAGCGGCTGAAGGAACTGACCCAGACGGTGGACGTTCTGACCCTGTCAGCCACCCCCATTCCCCGTACCCTGAACATGGCCCTCACCGGCATCCGGGATATGTCGCTTCTGGAGGAGGCGCCCTACAACCGGCACCCGGTGCAGACCTACGTGCTGGAGCATGACGACGGGGTGCTTTTCGACGCCATCGGCAAGGAACTGGCCCGGGGCGGGCAGGTTTATTACCTGCACAACCGGGTGGAATCCATCACCCGCACCGCCAGCAAGATCCAGCGGGCCTTTCCGGAGGCCACCGTGGCGGTGGGGCACGGCCAGATGAAGCCGGAGGAGCTTTCCGACGTGATGCAGAGCATGGTGGCGGGGGAAACCCAGATTCTGGTTTGCACCACCATCATCGAAACCGGCATCGACATTGCCAACGTAAATACCTTAATTATAGAAGACGCCGATAAGATGGGCCTTGCCCAGCTGCACCAGATCCGGGGACGGGTGGGCCGGTCCGCCCGGCGGGCCTACGCCTACCTGACCTACCACAGGGGGAAGGTGCTCAGCGAAGTGGCCACCCGCCGGCTTTCGGCCATCCGGGAATTTGCCGAGTTCGGTGCCGGCTTCCAAATCGCCATGCGGGACATGGAGATTCGCGGGGCGTGCAACGTGCTGGGTGCCGAACAGTCGGGCCACATGATCTCGGTGGGT
>JAFYNU010000142.1 GCA_017547975.1 Clostridia bacterium | reverse complement strand
GTAAAGCAGGCTTTCCACATCGCCTTTTCCCTTCGGGAAAGGCAGGTCGTCACTGATGGTAAAGTTTTCTGTAATCGCAAGGCTTCTTGGGCAGATTTCCCACTCACAGGGAATTGAAACGGTTTCATCCCCAATAGACGAAATGTATTCCAGTTTCTTCTTGTAATACTGGGTAACCGCCACTCCAATTTCTCCCGAAAAGGAAAGCTTTCGGGAATTCACAATGGCGGCATCATAATGTTTTTCCTTGATGGAACAGAACAGGCAGGCTTCTTCCATTTCCGCAAGCTCTGAATGAAGTGTAACGGGAATTTCGCACGAAATGGTATAAAGACTGTTCTCGGTGCTTTTCACCAGGGCAGTTACCTCCAAAAAGGACTGCAGCAGGGGATGCCCATTTTGTTCCTTTGCTTTCGCATAAGCATATCCCGTAACAAGAAGAATTTCCCTGGCATCGGGATAACGATCGGGAATGATGACTTCCAGGGTTTCTCTTCCCCGAAGACGCGCTTCTGAATTGGAGGAGAAGTACTCCATCGTTTCCATTGTGACGTTTTTCGAGTTCATATTCAAGGACCACTTTCTCCGCACTGATTTCAAATGCCTCGTCGGTGCGGCCAGACAAGGTATTTCAACAAAGATATATGCTTGCAAAATTTGATATAGTACGGTAAAATAAAGTTGGAACTATTTTCCGTCTTGCTTCGTCTATGTATTATCCCGCAACAAACAAGAGAAAGGAAGAACTTCCCATGAAGAAAAAACTATTTGCTCTGATTGCCGGCATACTTGTTATGGTCATGCTTTTTGCATCCTGCAGTGCATCCGAAGCCTATGATTCCAAGTATGAAAACACCGTGGAAGTGGAGATGGAGGAATCCTACGATTACGAAAACCCGTATTCCGGTTCCTCCGACCAGTTCGCCGATTCCCAAACGGTGAAGGAACGCATGTTGGTTTATGACATGACCTACACCCTGGAAACCAAAACCTTTGATGAAGCCAAAGCCAATCTGGAAGCCAAGGTTACCGAGCTTGGGGGTTATATCGAATCCTTCAATGCCTACAACGGAAGCCGCAGTAACATCGATTACACCTTCCGGATTCCCACCAAGGTCCTGGATCAATTTACCTCTCTCCTGGAAAGCCAGGGTAACGTCACCTATAAGCACGTTTCGGTCACCGACTACACCGATACCTACTACGATTACCAGACCGAAATCGACCTTTTGAAAACCGAACTCGCCTACATTGAGGGCTATCTGGAAGAGGCTACCGACAGCTATGAACGCACCCAGCTTTTGGACCAGGTTCTTTCCATCAAACGGGAAATTTCCCGTCTGGAGCGGGAGTCGAAGGACATCACCGAGGTGGTCATGTATTCCACCGTGCATGCAACCCTGCGGGACGTGGAAAGCTATACCGACATTCAGGTAGAATACAAGGATACCCTGGGCGAAGCATTTGTTCGCGGTTGGGAAGGCTTTTTTGAGATCATGCAGGAACTGCTCTACCTGGCTGTTCTTCTCTCGCCGCTGCTTGCCATTCTGTTGGTTATCGTCATCACTGTCGTCACCTGTCTGCTCATCAGCAAACAGCGTGCCAAAAAGAAGGCCGCAATGATCGCATTGAAGACCGCTCAGGTCTCGGCACAGAAACCGGAGGAAAAATAAGACTTTCTCCGCCCCATTTGCAAAATCATGAAAATTCTTCTGTTAAACGACTCTTTTCCTCCCCTGATCGACGGGGTAGCTAACGTTGTATTGAACTATGCCTCCATTCTTACCGGAATGGGGGCAAATGTCATGGTAGTGACCCCCAGCAATCCCGATGCGGCGGATGATTATCCATTTGAAGTGGTCCGCTATAAAAGCATGGACACCACAAAGCTTGTGGGTTACCGTACCGGTTTTCCCTTTGATGCCGAAGCATTGGAACGATTGGAGGCCTTTCAGCCCGATATCATCCACGTGCATTGCCCCATAGTGTCTCTTATGCTTGCCCGGGTGCTTCGTCAGTTGACCGGGGCACCCATTGTTTTCACCTACCACACCAAGTTTGATATCGAGGTACACAAGTATATCAGCTCCCGTTTTCTCCAGGATGGCGCCATTCATCTTTTGGCAGATAACATTTCCTGTTGTGACGAGATATGGGCTGTCAGTCGGGGAGCAGCGGAGAATCTCCGTTCTCTCGGCTACACAGGTCCGTGTCGTATCATGGAAAACGGGGTGGATCTACCCAAAGCGCGTGCTCCCAAGGAGGCAGCAGCAGAAATCAGCCATGCCTACGGTATTCCCGAAGGTATCCCCGTATTCCTGTTCGTAGGACGTATGCAATGGTATAAGGGGAATCGGATCACCCTGGATGCCCTGCGCGGTGTTACTGATGCAGGGTACGATTACCGTATGTTCTTTGTGGGTGACGGGGCAGATCTTGCGGAAATGAAAGCCTATACCGATGAACTATCTCTTTCAGACAAGGTTATATTCACCGGTGCCATTCGTGACCGGGAAGTACTTCGTGCCTTTTATACCAGGGCAGATCTCTTCCTATTCCCCTCCACCTTTGACACCAACGGGATTGTGGTTCGGGAAGCGGCCGCCTGCGGCTTAGGAAGCCTTCTGGTGCGCGGAAGCTGTGCCGCCGAAGGAATTACCCATTTGGAAAATGGTGTCCTGGCGGAGGAAAATCCGGTCAGTATGCGGGATGCTCTGATCGAGCTTCTGAAAAAGCCCGGAGAGTTTCGCCGCATCGGTGAAAATGCCGGGAATCAAATCTATATCCCCTGGTCCAAAAGTGTAGCCCTTGCTTACGAACGCTATCGCATTATTTGTCAGCATGCCGACCGGGGCGAATACCAGCCTCCGGAAAACTTCAGTGAAAACTTCTTTGAGATGTATGCCGATTTTTATACCTCCATGGAAAAGCTCCGGGAGCTTCAACGGGACATCATCACCCTTCGCCAGGAATTTCGGGATATGATTGAAGAACACCTTGAGGACCATCCTCTTCGTCGGCTGAAAAACGACCTGCAGGACAGGCTGGAGGAGCGCGTGGGGGTAAATCCCTTCATCCTAAAAATCCGGGACCATATTCATAAAGATCGGAAGGAATAGGATTGCCTTATAATTTTATACAATTGCAGTTGACTTTTGATCGATGATTTAGTATACTGTGGACATACAAAAGGGGAAGCACCCAATAGG
>JAFYNU010000141.1 GCA_017547975.1 Clostridia bacterium | reverse complement strand
GAGCTTGCCGAAAAAATCGGTATCACCCCCGTCAATCTCTCCATCCTGAAAAATCAAAAGGCCAGGGCGGTGCGCTTTTCCACCCTGGAGGATCTGTGTCGGGTGCTGGATTGCCAGCCCGGCGACATTCTGGAATACGTCCCGGAGGATCGGGATTGAATGAGGAGAAGTAAATATGTGTGATGAACGTTTGGATGCTCCAATGGGCACCCCTTCCTTTGATGTACCCAAAAATTCGGGGAAACCGCCCTACTTTGCCTGTGCGGCGGAAAAATGGGCTTTGCCGGCGGCGTGGATTCTGGGTTGGCTCTATCTGAGGCTCATCCTGATTGTGGAATCGGACAAATGGTATTCCGGGGTGTATTTCACCGGTCACGGCGGTTGGACCCTGAATCTGGCCCCCTTATTATTTGCCGTAATGTTTTCCGGGGCGATCCTTTGCCTGTTGGCTGCCCGACAGCGGGTGGGAGCCGTGAATCCATTCCCTGCCGAATCCTGGATTTGGTTTGGATGCCTCCTGCTGGTGGCAGGGGCTCTGACGTTTAACCGATGCAGCGTATTGGGGGAGGGAGAAACTACCCTTCTGCTTCACGGTTATGCCATTTGGTGGGCGGTAACGGCCACGGGCGGTCTCACCGATGGAAAAACCGGAGGGTTTGTTCCGTTGGACCTAGCTTGCGGCATTGGTCGGGCATTTTCGGGGCTTGTCTACCTTCCTGTGGGAGTTTGGCACCTGGTTTTTGACCGGGAGAGAAAAGCCAGACAAAAGATCACGTGGGTCGCAGTGCTTTACCTGTTCCTTGCCCTGATTGGGTTGGTGCTGGCGACAAAATGGCTTGCGGGGGCCGATAGGGGATTTGAAAATCTTCTGGGCCGGTTTTTTGTGTTTGACGGCTGGGAAGTTGGCGTAAATCTGTTTTACCTGATTCTGGCACTTCCGGTGGGTGCTTTTTTCTACGGTCTTGCGGTGCTGCGGCCTCAGCGAAAGTCTTCTGACCTGTGGTCGACACAGGCAGCAAAACTGCGACAGGTTCCAGTCGGACTTGCCTGTGGAGTGCTGGTGGCATTCTTTGTACTCTATCTGCTTTTCTTTGGCGTGCAGGGAGAATATCTTTTCGGCGCTTTTTGGGGTCGTTTGCCGGAGGGATTTACCGTGGCAGAATATGCCAGACGGGGCTTTTTTGAGCTTTGCCTGGTAATGCTTTTGAATTTTGCCCTGCTTGCGGGCAGTATGAGTTTTGCGGAAAAGTCGGTGGAGGAACACAAACTCCTCCGAATGACCGCGACAGCCTTGCTGGGTTTCAGCCTTCTTTTGTGGAGTACCGCTTCCGCAAAACTGGGGCTTTATATCGTCACCTTTGGCTTTACACCCAAACGGCTGCTTGCGGCCTGGGCGCTGCTGGTGATCCTGGTGGCGGGTGTACGGGCGACAGCCAATCTTTGGAAGAACTGCAGCATCATTCGGCCCGCCGCCCTGGTGGGCGGTATCAGCCTGGCACTCCTGTGTTTGGTGTAGTTGTATACGAAAAAGTTACCCCCTTGGGATGACCCAAGGGGGCTTTTCTGTGGGGAATATCATTCCTCCAGTTTTTTGATCGAACGATCGCCTTTGAAAAAGAGACAGACCCCAATGCCCAAAAGCCACAAAACGCCGAAACAGAGGGCGGCGCCGCTTCCTTTGCCTGTGCCGAAGAGTTTGGCGGGCAGGCTGTCGGGGGAAGCTAAGGACATCAGCGGTTCGAATAGCTGATCCACCAAAATTCCGCCCAGGAAATATCCCAGGGGGATGGTGAAAAACTGGAAGGAATTTCGGGCGGCAAACACTCGACCCTGAATCTCCGCAGGAATGGTCAGGCGGAAAATGGCATCCAGGTTGGTGCTCATCCAGGGGATGGCGATCCAGCCCAGGAAAGCACCGATGCACCACACCGGGACCGATTTCCCCAGGGACAGGAACAGGTTTTCGGTACACATGGACAGCATCAGGCATAGCCAGATGGCACGGACCCGGCTCTTTGGGGCTTTCAAAAAAGATGCGGCCAAACTGCCAAGCAGAGTGGTGATCCCGGTGACGGCATTGACCAATCCCATGGCTTTTTCTCCGGCCTGTGGCAGGGAAAGCATCATGGCGGGGAACGTGGCATTGAACATGGAAGCCACCAGGTTAATGGCCGCTAAAAAGAGCATCAGGTGCAGGATGCCGGGATTTTTTCGGAGCCAGCCAAGCCCTTCGCCGGCGCTTTTCAGGAGGGATTCCCTGTGCTTGTCTTCCCCGGAAAGACTGGGAATGGGAATAAAGAACAGGAGGACCACAAAAGCAATGACAAAACTCAAAAGGTCGATGGCGATCACCACATCCATTCCCCACAGACCCAACACGGCCGTGGCAATAATGGGGGTCAGGATGGAAGTGAGGGAACTGGAAAGGTAGCGCAGGCTGCCTACCCGCTGAAAGTGTTTTCTGGGAAGGATGGCAGTGGTGGCCACCTCGGATGCGGGCTGCTGGACGGTGTTCATCAAACCGGAAACGAGGTTGACAATGTAAAGGTGCCACACCTGGAGCTGATTGCTTTTCAGGAGAAGGAAGACGGTCAGTGTGGAACATGCCGCCACGGCATCGGCTACCAGAAGGGTCTTTTTCTTGTCCCAACGGTCGCTCAGGGCCCCGGCAAATACGCTGAACAGCACGTAGGGGGCGTAAGAACAAACCATCAGGAGGGCGGTCATCAGGGCGCTTCCCTTTTGAGTATAGGACCATATGACCAGGGCGTAGGCGGTCATGGCACTGCCCAGCCCGGAAATCATCTGTGTAAACCACAGGAGCAGGTAGGAACGCATTTCGCGAACGGTCGTGAAGAAGGCTTTCATGTGAAATTGACTCCTTATGTACTCGAGGATACTCTTTCGTTATTGTAGCAGAATGCCGGATAAAACTCAAGTAGGAACAGAAAGCGAAGAGGAAGAATCTTACAAGCATGGTTGCAAGACGGTAAAAATCCTGTTATAATGAAGAAAAAAGAAGGGAAGAACAAATGAATCGGTATGATGATCCTGCCTTTTTCGGTGCATACGCTGAAATGACCCGCAGCAGGGATGGACTGGCGGGGGCCGGGGAATGGTGGCAGATGAGGGAATGGTTCCCGCCCTTGGACGGGATGCAGGTGTTAGATCTGGGCTGCGGCTATGGGTGGCACTGTCGCTATGCCATGGAGCATGGAGCTAAGTCGGTTTTGGGTATTGACCAAAGCGGTCGCATGATTGCCGAAGCAGAAGCTCGGAATGCGCTGCCCGGAATCACCTACCGGGTGGGAGACCTTATAGATTATGACTATCCCCGGGAGGAATTTGATCTGGTGATCTCCAACTTGGTATTGCACTATGTGTCGGATCTGAATGATGTATATAAAAAGGTGTATTCGACCTTGAAATCCGGTGGAAGCTTCCTTTTTAACATAGAACATCCGGTCTTCACGGCCGGGGTAGGTCAGCAGTTTGCTCCCGATGGTACCTGGCCGGTGGACGATTATTACATTCCTGGCAAGCGGGAAACCGAATTTTTAGGGCATCGGGTAATAAAAGAGCACCATACCTTGACCCAGATCCTGATGGGACTTTTGCAAACCGGATTCCGG
>JAFYNU010000140.1 GCA_017547975.1 Clostridia bacterium | reverse complement strand
CTATCCCAAGCCCCTCACCTGCTGCGAGCTGGACGTTTCCCTGGATTGGCTGACCCGCCGTCTGGGCAAGTCCATCGGGAACGAAGCCATTGCCGCAAAGCTTGGCGCCCTGGGCTTCACCGTCACCTTTGACGGGGACAATATGCACCTGGTGGTACCCTCCTGGCGCTCCACCGGCGACGTCAACATCAAGGACGACGTGATGGAAGAAGTGGCCCGTATGTACGGCTACGAAAACTTCGAACCCACCCCCATCGTCACCTCCTTTGAAGGTGCCATCAACCAGATTGAAGTGGATCTGCCCCGGAAGCTGAAGGAATTCCTGGCCTTCCGTTGCGGTATGCAGGAGATCTTCACCTACCCCTGGATGCAGGATACCTTTGTCAATGCCATTCTCCAGTCCACCGACGGCGTGCTGGCCCTGTCCACCCCGCCCTCCCCGGACGAAAAATACCTCAGAAGCTCCCTGCTTCCCAACATCTGCGCCGCCGTCATGAAGAACGAGCGCTACTACGGCGAATTCTCCCTCTTTGAAGAAGCTCAGGTCTTCTTTGACCGGGACTACACCGCCCCCTACGATGCAAGCGAGCTCCTGCCCCGTCAGGAACGCCATCTGGGCGGCGCCTTTGCCGGCAATGCCGACCAGGCTTCGGTCACCGCTCTCTTCCGCAAGGCCAAGGGCGTGCTGGAAACCATGCCCCGCTACACCCACATGGAAGGCTTCACCTTCAAGAAGGTGGAAAAGCCGGTTTGGGCCGACGAAGTGGTTTGGCTGAACATCTGCCTGGGTGACGATGTCATCGGCTCCCTGGCCCTCCTTTCCAAGAAGGCATCCATGGCCTGCGGCATCAAGAACCTGGCCGTCATGCTCTTCGAACTGAACATCGACGCCCTGAAGCCCTTCCGTTCCCGCACCAACGGCTACGAGCACCTGGCGGAATTCCCCATGGTGGAATTCGACGTGTCCCTGCTCTTCGACGCCGCCACCAAGTGGAATGAGATCGAAACCGCCATCATGGCCAAGGCTGACCGCAAGCTCCTGCACAAGGTAGCCTTCGTGGACGAATACCGGGGCAAGCAGGTACCCGACGGAAAGAAGTCGGTTACCCTGCGCCTGACCATCGGTTCTGCCGAAAAGACCCTGAAGTCGGAAGAAATCGAAGCCATCGCCAACACCGCCATCAAGCGTCTCACCAAGACTCTGGGCGGCGAAATGCGCACCAAGTAAAAGCATTTACCCCGGTATCCGAAGGATACCGGGGTATTTTTGTGCACGATTGCCAACTTTCTCCCACACTTTTTGTAGTAATCAACAATTGTCATTTATTATGTTTTTTGATACCATAGTATTAAGAATATCGGGCAAAGGAGATGGTTCCATGATCAAAAGCGCAAAAAAAGTATTGATCGTTTCCCTCTTGGTCATTTCCCTTTTGGTTCTGTTTCTCCTTATGAAGACCTTCTTCTGGGGCTGGTCTTTCGAAAAGGAGATCACCCTTTCGGTCATTCCCGCCGGGATGGATTCCCCCACCGAAGAGGTTATTCTGAAGGCGGACGGTAAAATGATATACCCGCCCTTTCCTTCCCGCACCACAAATTTCCAGGGTTCCTTTTGCATAGACGGTTTGTGCGATTATGATTCCTTAGGCATCTACTTCTTCCGTTGGGGGGAATATGGCACCGGCTATGCTGTCTTCTCTGATTTCCTGG
>JAFYNU010000139.1 GCA_017547975.1 Clostridia bacterium | reverse complement strand
GGCCTTGTCTCATGCAACTATTATATTATAGCACACTTGTCATCTGTTGTCAAGACGAATTTTGAAAATATTTATAAATTTTTAGAAGAGCGTTTCGAAAGTAAAACGTCCGGATTTTTCAATCCGGACGTTTCTGGTGACCCGTAGGAGAATCGAACTCCTGTTACCGCCGTGAAAGGGCGGTGTCTTAGCCGCTTGACCAACGGGCCGAATAGCGTACATAAAGCTTTTTGTCCTCGCCTACTGGCACGACACACTTTATTGACGCTATGGTAGCGGAAGTGGGACTTGAACCTACGACACCCCGGGTATGAACCGAGTGCTCTAGCCAACTGAGCTATTCCGCCAGATGAGTGGTCGTCTCTCTTGACGACTTCCATAGTATACTACATCTGTGTCGATTTGTCAAGCACTTTTTTGAAAAATATTAGAAAATATTTCAGAGATTTCTTTGCGACTCTTCAGCGGCCTGAAGGGTGTTCTTCATAAGGACTGCTCTGGTCATGGGACCTACCCCACCGGGGACTGGAGTAATGTAAGAAGCGACCTTTTCGCATTCCGCAAAATCAACGTCGCCGCATAACTTACCATTTTCATCCCGGTTCATGCCCACGTCGATAACTACAGCACCCGGCTTAATCATATCTGCTTTGATCAGCTTGGCTTTGCCAACGGCGGCAATGAGGATATCGGCTTCACGACACTTGCTTGCAAGATCCATCGTCTTCGAATGGGCAATGGTAACCGTGCCATTCTTCCGCAGGAGAAGCATTGCCATTGGTTTTCCAACAATATTTGAACGCCCGATTACTAGGCACTCCTTCCCCGCAGGATCAATTCCATATTCTTCCAAAAGAAGCATGACTCCCGCCGGCGTACAGGGAAGAAATCCCGGCTCCCCGATCATGATTTTACCCACGTTGAAGGGATGGAAGGCATCCACGTCCTTTGCGGGAGAGATGGCATGGATAATCCGGGTTTCGTCATACCCTCTGGGCAACGGCAATTGAACGAGAATCCCGTGTACCTTCGGATCCTGATTCAAGGATTCCACTAAAGCCAAGAGCTTTTCCTCGCCGTAGTCGGCAGGAAGCTTGTATTCCAAGCTGTCAAATCCGCATTCTTCGCAGTCCTTTCGCTTGTTGCGTACATACACGGCGGATGCAGGGTCGTCCCCACACAGAATCACAGCCAGGGCGGGTGTGTTCCCGGCGGATTTCATTACGACGCTTTTTTCCAAAATTTCGGATTTCAGTTTTTGCGCAAGCTTTTTTCCGTCAAGTAAGATTGCCATTTTCATCATCCTCCGATTCAGTTTCTTCTTGATCTACTTCGGAATCTTCCGTGTTTACCTCTATCTCAGGATAAAGGAGAACAACCTTTTCTTCGGGACTGCCGTTCCAGTCCTTGGGAAGCATGGGGGAAAGACCGATAGGTCCTTTGGCTTCCGGATGGGAGTACTTCCATATGAATACAATGGCACTGCCAAGAAACAGAATTGCGGCAAGTACCTGGGAAACACGAAGGTTGGTACCGAAAAGGTAAAGCTCATCCCCTCCCCGGATTCCTTCGGTAAAGAAACGGCCAAATCCATACCAGCCGGCATAAAAGAGTGCGATTTGACCGCCAAAACGGCGACGTGGCTTGACGAGGATAAAAATCAGAACCAAGCCAAGCAGATTCCAAAGAGATTCATACAGGAAAATGGGATGCACGTAAGTGGCCGGATATCCGATTCCCATAGCCCAAAAAGGCAGATCGGCAGGATTTTGGGAAGTAAACGCCTTGCCGTAGGCTTCCACGTTGACAAAATTGCCCCAGCGACCAATAATCTGCCCGATCAGGAAACCGATGGCTGCCAGATCCAAAATTTTGTAGGGATTTAGCTTCTTCTTCCTGGATAGCAGGAATCCCACCAAAGAAGCGCCGATGACCGCACCGTAGATGGCAATACCGCCCTCCCAGATGGCAAACACCGAAAGGAGATCGTCCTTGAAATTATCGAAGTTGAAGACCACGTAATAGGTTCGGGCACCTACAATGGCCACAATGGTACCCCAAATCAGATAATCGATGACCTGATCGGTGGTGAGACCAAAGTCCTTGTTGCATTTCCAAAAGGCATACAGTACCGCCAGGGC
>JAFYNU010000138.1 GCA_017547975.1 Clostridia bacterium | reverse complement strand
GGTCGGAAAAGGAGTTGCTTCCCCCCGGAATGGCGTGAAGCCGGTATTCCTCCCCCATTTCCATATCGGTGACCCGGGGTATCAGCGTTCCGTCCCGCAGAACCACCTCCAACGCCAGCCCCGGCGCATGCAGGGGTGCGGAATAGACAACCTTTTCATTTTGTTTTTCCATTGACGCCTCCCCTTTGCCTTTCGGTCAATCCTCCGACAACGATTCCTCCATGCGGTCCAATCCCCGGAAAAAGTCATCGTATTGGCAATTATAAATCTTTTTCAATGCTACAATCACGCTGGCACGAATGTTTAGCTCCCCTGCTTCATATTTCGCATAGGTCGTTCTGCCAATATCACACCCCCGGCGTTGAAGTTCCGCACACAGCTTTTCCTGGGAGATTCCCTTTTCTGTACGCAACCGCCGCAGATTGTCTCCCATATTCAAGTCTCGCCTGATTTTCTGTTCCATTATATCATACCTCACATCAAATTGACCAGTATTGGTTGCAATTTTCTGTATTGTATGCTATACTGATTGAAAATATTGTCCGTTATGCTGGTCAACCCGAGGTGAAATAATGGCTGTTTGCACTTTTTTCGGTCATCGTGACGTTCCAGACCAGGTCGCATCCCGTTTACGTGAGCTCCTCATATACCTCATCGAGAAAAAGGGGGCAACTCACTTCCTGGTTGGTAACCAGGGGAAATACGATCAAATGGTCCTTCGTATTTTGATTTCTCTCCAAAGAGAATATCCCGATATGAAAATCGAAGTTGTTCTTGCTTATCTTCCCCGAAAGCCACTTTCACTTGGTGAAGCTGTTTCTGCTTTTGTTCCGGAGGCTCTTGAATCCGTCCCGCCACGCTTTGCGATTGATAAACGAAACCGCTGGATGATTGATCACTCCTCCTTTGCCGTCACCTATGCCTGGAAACCGGGTGGAAATGCCGTGAACTACAAAGAGATCGCCATCAAAAAAGGTCTCACCATATTTGAATTATCCCAAGAGCATTGAACCCCCATGTCACATTCGTGCGACATGGGGGCAGAATTTTCTTGGCAGCTTTTTATTGCACAAAACCGGCACGCCGCAGCGTGCCGATTTTGGCATTACACCGCATACATCAGCGGGATGTAGGTAATATGGAAGGCGAAGGTGCCCACCAGCAGGGCGATGACGAAGGCCACGCAGGCGGGGCCGGTGTTGCCGGTTTTGATGCGCACCGCCGTGAAGGAGAGCACCGTGATCCCCAGCCACAGGGCGGAAACAGCACCCCCGATGGCACCGAAGATCACCATGGCAAAGAGGGCGGGCACCACGTAGGAGAGTCCCCGGCCCAGCTTACCGGGCAGAAGGAAGCTCACCGCCGTGGGCAGGAAGCCGGTGCAGATGATGAAGATGAGGGTGTAAATCACCGTCATAATGATGAAGGCAAAGTAGCCGGTGCCGGTAACCTCCGAAAGGGTGACCAATTCGGGGAAGATACCGCTGTCGGCCAGCATGGCCCCAAAGAAGAAGAGGGCAACCATTTCCACCAGCACCCCAAGGTTGATCACCGTATCATTCCAGGTGAGGTAATTGCCAAATCCCATTTCCAGCTTGGGGATTTTGCCCACGATGAACCACAGAGCGATCAGCCCCACGATACCCAGGTAATAGACAATGATGGCTCCCAGTCCGATTCCCTCGCTTCCTGCCACCACCGAAAGCATATTGCTATAATAGGAGGCAAAGAAGAGGAGAAGCAGGGCGAAGAGGATGCCCTTTGCCCCCCGTTCCTTTTCGGCGTTGCGGGTTTCGGTTTGCTTAAAGTCCCCATCGTATTTGTTGAAAAGGCAGTTGGAAAGATACACCGAAAGATGGGGATCCTCCTCCCGCAGAGCGGAGTAGGCCTCCACCGACAGGGCGGCTGCCAGAAGCTTTCCCGATGCCTTGGCGTTTTCCCCGCGTTCCTCCCCAACCCGGAAGAGGGCGTCCGCCCCAAAGAAATCCCCGGCGCGGAGGGAATACAAATATTTCCCCTGACGGTTGCTTATTTGGACGGTTCCGTCTATAATAATATACATACAGTCGTCCCGGATATCTGTGTACTCATACACAGGTTCCCCGTCGGCAAATTCGTATACCTCGAATGACGAGGCCACCTTTTCGTATTCGGCAGGGTGTTCTGCCTTTTGAAGCAGGGTTTCCATAATGGAATTTCCCTTGATGAGTTCGTCCATGTTTGCTTCCTTTCTTTTGTTTGATCCATCCCCGGAGGGTATTTGACTATGATTGATTTTTCCGCCCCCGCACCCGAGCGTTTTGCCTATGCCCTGGAAAATTTTGCCAGAACCCAATCCTCCATCGGCACCTACAACGAGCGGTCGATGCACGCCTTTTTGAAGCAATATATCGAACCCGACACCAATTTTCACGAGGTGCCGGTGGGCCGGTTTGTGGCCGATATCTGTAACGGCGAGGAAATCTGCGAAATCCAGACCAGCCAGGTTTTCCGCATGCGGGACAAGCTGTCCCATTTTCTGGAGCACAGCCGGGTCACCCTGGTGTGTCCCCTGATCCGACGCCACTACACCGCAAAGTACCACCCCGAAACCGGGGAGTTCCTTTCGGTGCGCATCACCCCCCGCAGGGGGTATCCCCAGGATATTGCCGCAAGCCTTTCTCCCATCCGGGACCTGCTTTCAAACGAAAACCTGCGGGTATGGGTGCCCTATCTGGACGTCACCGACCTTCGCCCCTTCACCGAAACGGGGAAGCGGGGCAAAAAGACCGATACCATCCCCCGGGAGCTGGCGGATGCCTGGTATATCACCTGCCCCCATGATCTTCTGCAGTTTTTGCCGGAGAATCTGGCGGACGGCTTCACCACAAAGGACGTGGCCCTGGCGGCGAAATGCCGCCTGGAAAGCGCTCAGATCCTGATGACCCTGCTCCATCACTTTTCCCTGGTCACCCGGGAGCGGCAGGGAAACAGAGGCTACGCCTACACCCTGCCAAAGGAATAAGGGGCTTACCTATATTATACGCAAGTGGAGCTCATCTTTCAACCTTTTTTTCGCCGCCCTCTTGATTTACCCCACCGCCCGTGGTAGAATAGAACCATACAAATTCCATGCGTTATGAAAAGAAAGGATCATGCCCTTATGAAACTGGACATTCTGGAAAGCTTCCGTAAAAAGATCGCAGAAGGCCCCGTATTCGGCCCCTTCTGCAAAACCGGCGACCCCGCCTTCATCGAAGCCTCCGGCTACGCAGGCTTTGACTTTGCCATTCTGGACACCGAGCACGGCCCCGTCACCTACCAGGCCATGCAGAATAACATCCGCGCCGCCGAAGTGACCGGCATGCTGCCCGTCATCCGGGTACAGGACTTCACCGAACCCAGCATCGGCAAGGCTCTGGATATCGGCGCCCTGGGCGTTCAGGTTCCCCAGATCACCTGCGCCGAAGACGCCAGGACCGCCATCGCCCACGCCCGCTTCTTCCCCGCCGGGGAACGGGGCGTCTGCCGTTTCGTCCGTGCCGCCAACTATTCCTCCATGGAACGGAGCGAATACTTCAAAAACGCCAACCAGATCCTGGTGATCCTCCAGCTGGAAGGCCAGAAGGCCATCGACAACCTGGAAGAAATCCTGGCTGTTCCCGGCATCGACATCATCTTCATCGGGCCCTACGATCTGTCCCAGTCCCTGGGCGTTCCCGGCCAGGTCACCCACCCCACCGTCATCGCCAAGATGACCGAAATCGCCAACCGCTGCGCCGAACTGGGCATCATCGTTGGCACCTTCGTGGACACCCCGGAAACCTGCGCCATGTGGAAGGATGCCGGTGTCAAGTACATGTCCTACTCGGTGGACGTTGGCATCTACTACGAAGCCTGCAAGGCCATTGTAGACGCCTCCAAGTAAACCGTTTTCAAACACAAAAGAGCCGGTGGCATTCTACAGTTGCTCATAAAACAATCAAACCGACCTATGCTATACTCATAGGTCGGTTTTTGTTATGCATCGGCGCGGCAGCGCCCAAGGCTCCCTCCGGGAGGGAGCTGTCACCGAAGGTGACTGAGGGAGATTGCGTTACCGTCAAGTTGATCCGGACTCAAAATCACGCAGACTCCTTCCACCGCTAACGCGGTCCCCCTCCCTCAAAGAGGGAGGCTACATCCCACGACATATACGCTTGCGGCAATACGGTGCCGCAACCTGAATACCTGAAAT
>JAFYNU010000137.1 GCA_017547975.1 Clostridia bacterium | reverse complement strand
TTATAGAGGATGTCCCCCGCCCTTTTCCCGGTTTCCCCGCCGCCCCGGTGGTAGGACCCGGCGGTTTCCAGGGCTTTGGTCACCGCCTCCCCCACCCTCCGGGGCTTGGGAAAACTGGTGGCGGCGTTATCCAGATAGATCAGTTCCGATTCCATTCCTCTTCCCCCACCACCCGTCTGACCGGGATCCTGTGGGCGGCAAAGAGGTCCAGGAGCCCCTCCCGGTCTCCCATCTCCACCACAAGTCCTGCGCCGCAACCCATGGCCGCATACCGCAGGGGCACCCGCACCGCCGTGGCACGGATACCCAACCGCCCCAAAACCTCCACCGCCTTCCGGACATAGGTTTCCGACGGCAGCATACAATACTGTTTCATATATATGATAAACCTCCCGATATACACGAAATACTTCGTCGTTTTCAGTATATGACGGGAAGAAATCACTGGTGATATCAGTAAAAGCAGAATCTATATTCCCCAGAACCATGTTTTCTTGACAAAGTAATATACGTATGATATTATCATTATAGGAATATTTGTACATCCTATTCTTGAGATTTCCAACGAAATGAGGTTTTCTTTGCGTCTCAAAGCCGATTTACCATTAAGCGATTTTGGGGAGGAAATCATGAAGTATTCTTTTTGTGGTAGGACTATAAAAGACAGAATGAACATTCCAAAATACTGTTTCATTATTTTCTCTTTCCTGTCCTGTTTTCTGCTATTCCTCCTCCCTGCCTGTACCAGCCGAGTGCCGGAGGATGCCATGAGCTCCGAATCGGAGCCCTATGCCTTCCCCGGGGACTCTTTTATCGTGTCCCACGGAAGCTTTTCCTGGCCGGAGGATTATCTGGCCCAGAAGGAGACGATGCTCCCGGTCGATATTGCATCCCAGTTCCGCCTTTGCAAAAGCTTTGACGACTACCAGGCCTACCAAAACCTGATCCTTCGGCTTTTCCCCGATGCAAAAGGAACACCTTTCCCGGACATTCCCGCCGAATGGTTTGATGCACATAGCCTTGTGACCCTGTTCCACGTTTCCTCTCCCGGTCCCGCAAGCGACGTCACCCTTCTTGACCGGCATTCCACCGGGGATGGGCTCTATTTCTTCCTGGAGGGGTGGCACGTAACCGGTTTATCCTCTACTCCCGACATAAAAAAGGAGATTGTCACCCTGATGATCCCCATGGATAAAGCCGACACGAAAGGAATTCGGAATATCGGATATATCGTCGAACCCTCCATTGATGCTGACACCGATAGCGAATTGAATTGGTGGATGAGAAAGCGGGAGGAGCATATTGCGTCGATCAAGAAAACCCTTGACACAAAAGCCGAAGTCGAAGAGATCGAAGCATCTTATCGTCGAGCGGTGGCAGAGCTTCCCGGTGCGAATCCCGCCGAAGCGACTCTGTCCTATAACACTGAAAAAGGAATTGTCTCCGATGGGAATTACGAGGATACCGCTTTCCACATCAAGTTCTATTTATATCCCCCAGGCGGCACATTCCCCCAAGAAGCCGCCAGCATACAAAACCGCGCCGACTATTACGCCTATCTCTACGGCCCCTATATGGAATGGATGGCAGAATATGATCTTCCCGGTTGGTACTACGATTGGGGAATGCTGGTGTCCTTGGAAGAAATGGAGGATTACTACGTGTCCAATGGAGCCTTCACCGGTCATGGCTCCATTCTGGTAACCCTGCCGGAGCTCCGGGAAATTCTGGCGGATGACCGGGTAGCGTATGTATACCTTACAGACTGTCTTATCTCCTGAAATTCCCTGTTTCAAAACAACACCCCCCGCCCCCTGGCGCATGCGTCTGGGGAGTGCGGGGGGTTGCTTTATGATTTTAATACTTCCAGATGCCCGAGCAGTTCCTCCCGGTTGTTTTCCACCCGGTCGTGCATGACCTCCTCCAGGAGGAAGGTGAGGGTTTCCCCCATGCGGGTGCCGGTGATGCCCAGCTCCGCCAGGTCCTGTCCCTTAACCGCCAGGTCCCGGATGGTCACCGGGTCCCCCCGCCGGAGGATTTCGTCCAACAGGGAGGTTTCATCAGGGTAGCCCAATGCCGCTCTTGCAAGCAGGGTCTTTTGGGCCGGGGCTTCTCCCCCATTCCCCAGGAGTTTTCGAAGAGCATAAGTACCAAAGGGCTCGGGGGTTTGGAGGTTTTCGTGAATCAACCGGCTTTCCCGGCGGGTGTTCCGATCCAATTTCAGCCGTTCCAGGGCGGCATCCAGCCCGGGTCGGCCGCAGAAAAGCAGGGCCAGGTCGGCTGAAAACTCCCCGGTAAGGGTGAGCGGCAGGGTAATATCCCCCAGGAATACCGCCAGCACCTCCCGGAATTCCCCAAGGACGGGCAGGGCGTCTTTTCCCGCAAGGAGCTTTTGCAGTTCCACCGCAAGCCGTTCCCCCGACACGTCCCGGAGGTTTTCGGCCTTCCCGAACATGGCTTCCCCGGTGGCATCCTCCACCGCAAAACCCAGGGTGGCAGCAAAACGGATGCCCCGCATGATGCGAAGGGCATCTTCTTCAAATCGTGTTTCGGCATTGCCCACCGCCCGGAGGACGCCGTTTTTCAGGTCCTCCTGTCCGCCGAAAAAGTCCATGACCCCTTCCTCCGGGGAGTAGGCCATGGCGTTGATGGTGAAATCCCGCCTTGCGGCATCCTCACGAAGACTCCGGGTAAAATGTACCCCATCGGGGCGGCGGTGGTCGTGGTAATCCCCGTCCCGGCGGAAGGTGGTGACCTCGTAAACCGCCCCATCCGCCACAATGCCCACGGTGCCGTGCTTATTTCCCGCCAGCACCAGGGTATGATCGGAAAACAGGGTCTCGGTCTCCTCCGGCAAAAGGGAGGTTGTCATATCGTAATCCCCGGGATTCTTCCCCAGGAGCATATCCCGCACGGCGCCCCCCACAACGTAGGCTTCGCCCCCCGCCTCCCGAATGCGGTGGAGGATCATTTGGCAGGGCGCGGGCAGGGCCATCATACTGCCCCTCCCGGGAGTTTGGGCTCCGCCATGACGGTTCGATACCGCTCGTAAATCACCATACCCGGACGGGCCCCGTTGGGCTTTTTCACGTTACGGATGGTGGTGTAATCCACCGCCACCTTATTTTCCGCCTTGCCGGAGGAGTGGTAAGCGGCCAGGGATGCGGCGAAGAGAATATCCTCGTCGGTGGCCTCCTCTCCCTCCAAAAAGAGCACCACGTGGGACCCGGGAATGTGCTTCACGTGGAACCACAGGTCGGTTTTCCCGGCGGTTTGCAGGGTGAGCCGGTCGTTTTCCAGATGGTTGCGGCCAACCAGCACCATTTTGCCCGATGGCGCTTCGAAAATGAGGGGCTTGATGGCGGTCTTTTTATTGGAATTTTTCTTTTTCTGTTCCTTTTTGCCCTTCAGGTAGCCACCCATGGTCAGTTCTTCCCGGATTTCGGCAATATCCCGTTGGGTGGCGGCACGGCCAATTTCCTCCCGAACGCTATCCAGGTAGGCAAGCTCCTTTTCCCCCTCCTCCAACTGGGTCAGAAGGATCGTTTCGGCGTTTTTCAGCTTGCTGTATTCCTTGTAGTAGCGGCGGATGTTTTGTTGGGGGGTAAGCTTTTCCAAAAGGGGGATGGTGATTTCGCCCCCCTCCTCGGCGTAGAGATTGGGCAGTGTGACGCTGTTGACCCCCCGGGGGATCTGGTAGGAGAAGGCTCCCAAAATATCTGCCATTTCCCGGTAGGTTTCCCGCTTGCCGGTTTCTTCCAGTTCCTTTTCCTGGGCGGCCATTTTCCGCACCAGCCGTTCCCGGACCCGATCCACCGTGCGGCGAAGCTCCAGGGTCTTCTGGCTTTGGGCATTGGCGGCGTCCCGGCCGGCAAAATATTCCTCCAAAAGCTCGGAAAAACTTGCCATCCGGCGCATTTCGTAAACTCCTTCATACTGACGGGGGGTAAAGAAGGTAAAATCCTTGGGATTACCGGTCTTGGGGTCGGTAAGCAGGGTGGGCACCCCATCCCCCCCAAGGAAGGATTCCTTCATACGAAGCACTTCAACCTCGGCCTTTTCTGCTTCCTCGCTTTCGGGGAGTGCCACCCCATCCACGTTGCCGGTGGCCCGGTGGGCAATTTCCCGGGCTACCAGAGGGGCAATCCCGGAGATTTCATCCAAAATCTGGTCGGCAAGCCGCTTTTCCCCGGCTTTCAGGGTAAGGCTTTCCACCCTGTCCAGGGGCAGTTTTTCCTGGACAGGAGGCAGATGATAAAAGAGGCCGGGCAATACCTGGCGTTTTTCCGACATTTCGGCATCCACCTTTTTCAGGCAATCCAGAATGCGCCCGTCGGTCCCCACCAAAATCACGTTGGAGTTACGGCCCATCATTTCGCAAACGATCTTTTTGTGTCCCTCCACCCCAAGCTCGTCGTGGGACAGCACCTCAATTTCCAGGGCACGCTCACAGCCAAGCTGCCGCACCCCAAGGATGCGGGAATTGGTCAGGTGTTTGCGAAGGCTCATGCAAAACATGGGGGGCTGAGCGGGGTTTTCCCGGGTCGATTCGGTAAACGCCACCCGGGCGGACTGGGAATTGGCCGAAAGCAGCAGCCGCTCGTTGCCCCGATGGGTGCGGACCTGCAACACCACCTCCTGGGGATTGGGCTGATTGACCTTGTCAATGCGGGCCCCCGTCAAATGGGTGGCAAGCTCCCGGGTGAGGGAAGCAAGAAATATGGTACAAAGGGGCATACTTTATCCTTTCTTTGGGGGTGCAACAACCCCCACAACGTCACGTTCCCGGGCGGACAGGGTGAATTCCACCTCCGGGAAGGCCTTTTCCAACCGGCTCTTCATCCGGGGAAGCACCACGTATTCGGTGGCGTAATGGCCAAGGTCTATCAGGTTGATTCCCAGGTCGGCGGCCAGGGTGAAATTGTGGTATTTGCAATCGGCGGTCAGGAAGGTATCGCATCCGGCCCGGTAGGCATCGGTCAGGTAGTCGGCACAGCCGCCGCCCCCCACCGCCACCCGGCGGACCCTGCGGCAAAGATAATACCGTCCGCCGTTGGTATCCAGCGCCCGGCAGGCCTGTTCCAAAAAGGCCGCGGGAGCCATTTCCTCCACAGTCCCCACCCGGCCAATGGAGGGGATCCCCTCCCTGGCGTCCTCATTGAGAAAATCCTCCACCTCGGTCAGGCCCAGTGCTTCCGCCAGGGCGTCGTTGACCCCGCCCCGGGCGGCATCCAGGTTGGTATGCATGGAAACCAGGGCAACGTTTCCCCGAAGCAGGGCTTCCACCCGGCGCTCCGGTCCGCTGTCACCGGTGAGATGATAGAGGGGTTTGTAAATCAGTGGATGGTGGGTGATGAGAAGGTCGTACCCCTCCTCCACCGCTTCCGCCACGGTGGCGTCGTCGGCATCCAGGGCCAGGAGCGCCTTTTTCACCTGCGCCTCCCGGTGTCCCACCAAAAGACCCACGTTGTCCCAATCCATGGCGTAGGATCCGGGGGCCAGGTCAAAGAGATTTTGTTCTATGCTAAGTACGGTGGTCATATCGGTCCAACCTTTCCAAAAGTTCTTCCAGGGCATCCGCTTCCGCCAGGTGTCCGGCCGCGCGGTTGCCTGCGGCGGCTTTCCGGAGAACGTGTTTTTTCTTTTCCATGTAGCGAGAAGCCATTTCCCGGGGATTATCGGCGTAAACCCGGCCCAGGTAGGCTTCCTCCTCCGAAACGATCCGGATTTCCCCGGTATAATCCACCCGCAGGACGGTATAGATGCGGCGGCCTTCGGTCACCAGCTTCTCTTCCCGAATTTCGTAGCCCATCTCCCCCAGGCTTTTCCGAAGTCTCTCCTCGGTGGTCATGGGCTGTACTACGGCGGGCACTTCTATTACGTGTTTCCCCGCTTCCAGAATGGAGGCAATCAATTCTCCCCCCATGCCGGCGATGGCAACGGCATCCGCCTCCCCGGTTTGGATACCATCCAATCCGGGAGCCATACGCACCTCCACCCGATCCGAAATTCCCAGGGCTTCCACCGTACGGCGGGCATTTTCCACCGGCCCCGGCACCACGTCGGAGGCGATGGCCCTTTCAAATTTTCCGTCCAGCACCAACCGGGCAGGCAGGTAGGCGTGGTCGGTTCCAATATCTGCAACGCATTTGCCCTTCCCCAAAAGCTCAGCCACCAGGGCCAGCCGGGGTGTCAGAGCGAAATTTTGATCCATGGGAACTTCCTTTCTATCGAAAAAAGCCCGTCTGAGCCTTCCCCAGAGGGGGAACGCCCAGGCGGGTCAATGGTTTCTTCTTTCCGGGGTTATGCCTGTTCTTTTTCAGCAAGGAAGGTGTTGATCTTATTGATCAGCTCGTCGCAATCCACGCCGTGAACCATGCAGGCCTGTTCCACGGTTTCGCCGCGGGCGCTGGGGCAACCCAGGCAATGCATGCCGATTTCAAAGAAGAACTGGGCGGTTTCGATATCCACCTGCAGAACGTCGGTGATAATCATATCTTTGGTAATCATTTTAGCCATAATATTGGTATCCTTTCTGACTTTCAAATCAATCGGGGAATGGGGGAAACTAGCTTTCCCAGTCCCTTTTTTCTTTATTTTATCACAGTTTTCCCCCAAATGCAACCCCCCATGCCTCCTTTTTTCGATTCCACAAATTACACAAAATAGTCTTGCAATCCCCGGGGCACTATGGTACAATCTGGATAGTAAATGCCATATGAAAGGATTGTGTGATTTATGAGCAGCTACGTAACCCGCAAAACCCCCGGCGATACCTCCTGGTTTGTGAAGGATCGCTTCGGCATGTTCATCCATTGGGGCAGCTACGCCATGGCCGCCCGCCACGAATGGGTCAAAAACCGCGAATGCACTCCCGAAGATCATTATAATCTCTATGCGGAATTCTTTGATCCCGATCTCTACGATCCCAAGGATTGGGCCCGCCAGGCAAAAGCCGCCGGCATGAAGTACGCCGTGCTCACCACCAAGCATCACGAAGGCTACTGCATGTGGGACACCCAATATACCGATTACAAATGCACCAACTCCCCCGCCGGGCGCGACCTGGTCAAGGAATACGTGGACGCCTTCCGTGCAGAAGGTCTGAAGGTCGGCTTCTACTACTCCCTGAGCGACTGGCATCATCCCCAGTTCCCCATTGTCAGTTTGCACCCCCGCCGCTAGGATCCCGATGCCGAAGAACAGAACCAGGGCCGCGACATGAAGGTTTACGCCGAATATATGCGCAACCAGGTCCGGGAACTGCTCACCAACTACGGCAAGATCGACATTTTGTGGTTCGACTTTTCCTACAGCGCACCCAGCCCCGATGACCTGCCCTGGATGAAGGGTAAAGGCAAGGAGGATTGGGAAGCCGAGGAGCTGATCGCCCTGGCCCGTTCCCTGCAGCCCGGCATCATCATCGACAACCGTACCGAGTTGGAACAGGACATCTGGACCCCCGAACAGTACCAGCCCACCGAATGGATCACCCACAAGGAAAGCGGCGAAAAGGTCGTTTGGGAAGCCTGCCAGACCTTCTCCGGTTCCTGGGGCTATTACCGGGACGAAACCACCTGGAAGTCCCCCGAAATGCTCATCCGTATGTTGGTCAACACGGTGGCCCTGGGCGGCAACCTGTTGATGAACGTGGGTCCCACCGCCCGGGGTTACATTGACTACCGTGCCGAGGAAGCCCTGAAGGTCTACGGCGACTGGATGAAGTACAATTCCCGTTCCATCTATAACTGCACCATGGCGGAGCCTGAATTCACCGCCCCCGCCGACTGCCGCTTTACCCAGAGTGTAGATGGCAAGCGTCTTTACCTGCACCTCTTCGCCTATCCCTTCGGCCACGTACATCTCAAGGGCCTGGCGGGCAAGGTGAAATACGCCCAGTTCCTCCACGACGCCAGCGAGGTTCTGTTCACCGAAGGCGGCGTCAACCATTTCAGCGAAGGTACTGCTCAATCCGACGACCTGCTGGTACTGGAAATTCCGCCGGTAAAGCCCCACAGCCTGGTGCCGGTCATCGAACTCTTCCTGAAATAACCGAAAGGAGTTCAGGTCATGAAACTCAATATTGGCATTCAGCTCTATTCCCTGCGGGAATATACCGCCAAGGACTTCTTCGGCACCCTGGAACAGGTGGCCGAAATGGGATACAATGCGGTGGAATTTGCCGGTTACGGGGATATCCCCGCCGCCGAAATGAAAAAGAAGCTGGACTCCCTGGGTCTTTCCGCCCCCTCCTCCCACCTTGGCATTCAGGCCGCCGCCCCGGACAAGATCGATGCCACCATCGACTACCTCCTGACCATCGGCGCCAAGTATTACACCTTCCCCTCCCTGCCGGAGGAATTCCGTTACGGTCATCCCGATTTCGAGGCCAATCTGGAGGTACTCCGTGCCGCCATTGAAAAATGCAATACCGCCGGACTCCAGGTGCTTTACCACAACCACAGCTTCGAATTCGAAAAGGTGGATGGGAAGATCCCCCTGGACGTGCTCTACGAACGCCTGCCCGCTCCCCTGCTCCAGCCCCAGTTTGACACCTGCTGGGTCAAGTTTGCGGGTTACGACCCGGTTTCCTACATTCAGAAGTATTCCGGCAAGACCCCGGTAATCCACCTGAAGGACTTCTATTCCGCATCCCCCCTGGATCGGGAGACCCTGGAGCTTCGCCCCCTGGGCTACGGCATTCAGGATATCAAAGCCATCGTGGAAGCCGGCATTGCTTCGGGCTGTGATACCTTCATTTACGAGCAGGACAGCGGCAAGGGCCGCACCATGCTGGAAGCCGCCAAGCTCACCCGGGAATACCTCAAATCCATCGGCTACTAAGCCCCAAAAATACAAAAAACCATCGGATTTTCATCCGATGGTTTTTTATTTGTTTTTGTCACTTGAGAATGCGGCGTGCGGTTACAAAGTGAGAGTAGTAATAACCGGAAGCCAGGGTATCGATTTTCACGTCGTCCCCGGGGGAAGAAGCATGAATGAACTTGCCGCCGCTGATATAGATACCCACGTGGCTGATGGATCTGCTGCCGCTGCTGCTGAAGAATACCAGGTCACCCTTCTTCAGGTTGGAGAATTTCACCTTGGTGCCGTAATTATACTGGCCGGTGTGGGGCAGCTTGATACCGATCTTATTGTAGCAATACTTGGTGAAACCGCCGCAGTCAAAGCCCTTGGGACTAGCGCCGCCCCATACGTAGGGTACGCCGAGATAGTCCTTGGCAATGCTGATCAGCTTATCCGCCTTGGTGGCACCGGAGCTGGACTGCTTATTGGAGGAGGAACTGGTCTTCTTGCCGGAACCGGAGGAAGACTTGCCGGAACTGGAACTGGAACTGGAACTGGAGCTTGTCTTTTCCGGTTCGGGCTCCCCTTCCACTTCGGTACGCTTCACCGGGAGGATGTAGTTGGGGTGCATATACCCTTCGTACTTACCACCCAGGGTTTCCACCTTGAACCAGCCCTTTTCGATGCCGGTGATCTTCATGTAACTGCCTTCCACCAGGGCCGCTTCAATGGGATAGCTGGTACCCGGACCTTGCCGGACGTACACAACTTCACCCACCAGCTTACCGTAGGACAGGTTGGCATCCCCGTCTTCCAGGGTGGTGATATACTTGCTGCTGACGTAGCCTACGTAGCCGCCAATCAAAACCTTGCTCCAACCATCGCCAGCATTTTCTGCGATGGCAATTTTGGTTCCTTCCGGAATAACCGTCAGGACCTTGGAGGTAGTGTTTTTTTCCTGTCTCAGGTTCAGGGCGTTGGCCGTGACCTTACCCAGTGTAACCCTGTCAACGCCGTTTTCGTCGGCAAAGACGGGAATGCTCATGAACAAAGTGAGGATGGTCACCAGGCACAACAGCATGGCAACGCTTCTTGTCTTTTTCATTGGAATCCTTTCTTATGTAGCGCGGGTTGATCGAAAAGTTGAAAGAGCCGGCTTTCCGACCAGTATTCCTCTCGCGCGCGAGAAGCCCAACCTTCGGAGGTGATACGCTCGTTTTTCGAAAGGAACCGGTTGTCC
>JAFYNU010000136.1 GCA_017547975.1 Clostridia bacterium | reverse complement strand
TTTCTTAATTCTTCCACAGTTTTGTCCTTCCAAGGCATTCCAACAACCTCCTCTTCGGTTATTTTCTTGCCTTTCATTATATCACAAAACTGTATACCATCCTCTTGCACTACCTGTATACTATCTTACTACACTGTACAGCCCTCGACGTCCCTCATATGCGATCGATCCGCATTTGCGGAGCGATCATGTGACTTGGTCACTTGCATAAATCCCCCCATCATGGTACAATATAACCGTAATCTAGGAAAGGAACCGTGATCTTATGAAACTTGCTTTTTTCGATACAAAATCCTACGACCGCTCTTCCTTTGAGCCTCTGGCCGCCGAATACGGGGTGGAGATCCACTTTTTCGACACCAAGCTCTCCCCCGATACCGCCCCCCTGGCCCACGGGTGTGACGCGGTGTGCGTCTTCGTCAACGACAACGTGAATGCGGAGGTTATCGACATCCTCTACGAAGGGGGCATCAGGCTGATCTGCCTGCGGTGCGCCGGCTACAACAACGTGGACCTGACCCATGCCTTCGGCAAGATTCACGTGGTGCACGTGCCGGGCTACTCCCCCTACGCCGTGGCGGAGCACGCCGCCGCCCTGCTTCTCACCTCGGTGCGCCGGATTCACAAGGCCTACAACCGCACCCGGGACTACAACTTCTCCATCGCCGGGCTGGAGGGATTCGACCTTCACGGCAAGACGGTGGGCGTGGTGGGCACCGGCAAAATCGGCCGGGTCTTCATCGATATCTGCCGGGGGTTTGGCATGAAGGTGCTGGCCTACGACAAATTCCCCGCCAAGGATTCGGGCATCGACTACGTGGACCTCCCCACCCTCTTCCGGGAAAGCGATATCATCTCCTTCCATTGCCCCCTCACCGACGAAACCTTCCACCTCTTCGACGGCAAGGCGGTGGAGCAATGCAAGAAGGGGGTCATCCTGGTGAACACCTCCCGGGGCGCCCTCATCGATGCGGAGGCCCTTTTGGATGGCATCAAGGCACGAAAGATCGGCGGCGCCTGCCTGGACGTGTACGAGGAGGAGGGAGACATCTTCTTCGAGGACCGCTCGGGGCACATTGTGGATGACGACGTCCTGGCCCGGCTGATTTCCATGCCAAACGTCATCGTCACCAGCCACCAGGCCTTCCTGACCCAGGAAGCCCTCTCGAACATCGCCACTGTTACCTACGAAAACATCCGTGATTTCGCTGCCGAAGGCTTTTCGGCAAACGAACTCTGCTATCGCTGCGGTCGGATCGACCATTGCCGCAAGGAAGGCCGGGAGCGTTGCTTCTGACCACATTATACGAGGAGGAACCTTCTATGCGACCCTGTATCAAACCCACCTTTTTAACCTACCAGAAACCCCTTCTCTGCGCCATGGTGCAGGACCCCACCCCGGAGGAAGCCATCCTGACCATTTGCAACGCCCTCTACGACGGAGCAGAGGCCTTCGGCATCCAGCTGGAATGCCTGAAGCGGGAGTACCGGGACGAAGCGACTCTCCGCCGGATCTTCGACGCCTGCGAGGGCCGCCCCATCTACATCACCAGCTACCGGGGAAGCGAATCGGCCGGCATGACCGACGAGGAATGCGTGGACTACCTCCTGATGGGTCTGCGGGCCGGGGCCACCCTGTGCGACGTAATGGGGGATTTCTACCACCAGGATTCCCATGATATCACCTGGGACCCCGAAGCGGTGGAAAAGCAGAAAGCCCTGGTGGATCAAATCCACCGGATGGGCGGCGAGGTGCTCATGTCCAGCCACATCCACGAATTCCTGCCGGAGGAGGAGATTTTGAAAATCGCCCTGGCCCAGGAAGAGCGGGGTGCCGATGTGATCAAAATCGTCAACTTTGCCTCCACCGAAGAGGAGCTCATGGCCGACCTGCACATGATCTACACCCTGAAGCACACCCTCAAGCACCCCTTCCTCTTCCTTGCAAACGGTGCCTGGTGCAAATACATACGCCAGACCGGTCCCGCCCTGGGTGTCTGCATGTACCTGTGCGTGGAGCGTTACGGCCCCAGAAATTCCCGGGAACAGCCCCTCCTCCGGGCCGCCAAGGCTATCCGGGACAACATGGCATAAGAAAGCAAAAAAAGCTTCTGCGATAGAGCCTCATAAAATAATTTCAGACCCGGCAGAGTGATCTGCCGGGTCTGTTCTTCGATATATTGGGGCTATCAATAAGCACCCTTTAGGCAACAGACAAAGAGCGCACAACTATAGACCGCCCGACGTAGCGTGTATCGTGTAGTTTCGCACCGCACCAAAGCCTCCCTTGTGCAAAGGGAGGTGGCACGGCGTAAGCCGTGACGGAGGGATTGCCATGCAGACAAAACATAATAAGCAGTTGGTCCCGTTGGTAAAGTAGCGCTACGATAAAACAATCCCTCAGTCACCTTCGGTGACAGCTCCCTGGCCCCCTTCGTGTATTGATTGCTTCCTTATGGGAATCAATCACGGGAGGGCTGGCAAAAATCTTTGATTTTTGCCTGGGGGATTGTTTATTCATCTGCCTTTCCCGGGCGGCCAACTCTTTGAAGCCTCAGCTCACATCCACCCAAATACGTCCAGATGGAAAATCAAATAATACAAAATCCCCACCTGGGCAATGATAATCAGGGGGATGCCCAGCATGAATTTCACGTGTTGGGTTTTGTGGCGGATCCATTTCATGGTGATAAACATGGCCACCGAGCCCCCCAGGGCAGAAAGCAGAAGCAGGGTCTTTTCGGGCACCCGGCGGGCACCCTGGATTTTTGCGGCCTTCTTGTCGGCTATGGTGACGATCACCGCCGCCAGGCTGATCACCAGCAAATATACGATTGCATACTTCATTTCTTTTCCTCCTCAATGGCGATTACAGCGGCCTTGAAAAGCTCCCGAATCCTCTCCCGGTCCCCCTTCAGGTGGAGATAGCCAAACAGGGCTTCCAGACCGGTGGCCAGGGCGTATTCCCCCGGGTCGTTGTGCTTAGCGGGATGCAGGTGGCTGTTGCGCCCCCGGCGCAGAATATCCGCCTCCTCCTGGGTCAGGGTGGGAATCAGGGCTTCCGCCGCCACCGCCTGGCCGTGGCAGGCCACGTAGCGCAGGGCGGCCTGGTGCATTTTGCCCGGCTTGGAGGGTCTTTCGGAAAGCATTTCCCTCACCAGGAGCTCGTACACCGCATCCCCCAGGTAAGCCAACTCCAGGCTCCCCTTTTGCTGATAACTCGTAATCATACCATTCTCTCCATGTTTTTTGATAATTCATTGTATCATAGAAAACAAAATATTGCAAATCCCTTTCATCTGTGATATACTACTACGACGGACCAAATTTGGGCCATTCCTGGGTATAATCCCTTCCTTCGCCACCCAAACTATGGGGGAAAGGAAGTGGTCATCACGATACAGCTTGAAAACGTCACCCAGACCTACCGGGTGAGGGGCAACCCCGTCACCGCCCTGGACCATGTGTCCCTTTCCATTGAGGCAGGGGAATACTGCGCCATGGTGGGGGAATCGGGGTCGGGCAAAACCACCCTGATGCACGTGATGGGACTTTTGGCCACCCCCACCGAGGGACGTTACACCCTTTGCGGCCAGGACGTCTTTGCCATGAAAAACGGGGGGCGCAGCCGCCTCCGGGCCGCCCATATCGGCTTCGTATTCCAGGATTTCTTCCTCAATCCCCGGCTCACCGCCGTTGAAAACGTGGAGCTTCCCCTGCGGCTTGCGGGCATTGCCAGAAACCGCCGGCGGGACATGGCGTTGGAAGCCCTGGAAAAGGTGGGGCTTTCGGGCCGCACCGATCACCTTCCCCGGGAGCTTTCCGGGGGCCAGCAGCAACGGGTCGCCTTCGCCCGGGCCACGGTACACCATCCGGCCCTGATTCTGGCGGACGAACCCACCGGCAACCTGGACAAGCGCTCCACCGCAAGCATTCTGGATCTGCTTCGGGCGGAAAACACCCGGGGCGCCACCATCTTTATGATCACCCACGACCCCTCCGCCGCCCTGTCGGCGAGTCGGGTCTTGACCATGGAGCAGGGCCGCATCACCGGCGACCGACTGCTTTGATTCTGCCAAAGGAGGAACACCACCATGCAACGCCGCGACAAAATCAACTACTACCTGGATATTGCCGAAACCGTACTGGAGCGGGGCACCTGCCTGCGCCGCAACTACGGTGCCATCATCGTGAAAAACGACTCCATCATCTCCACCGGCTACGCCGGCGCCCCCAGAGGGTGCCAAAACTGCACCGATGTGGGCTATTGCAAGCGGGAAGCCCTCAACATTCCCCGGGGCACCCGTTACGAGCTGTGTCGTTCGGTTCATGCCGAACAAAACGCCATCATCAATGCCTCCCGGGAGGAAATGCTGGGTGCCACCCTGTACCTGGCCGGGAAGGATGCTAAAACCGGGGAACGCATCCCCGATTGCACCCCCTGCGCCCTGTGTCGCCGGTTCATCATCAACGCCGGCATCGAAACCGTCATCTGCCGCATCAGCCGGGACGAATACACCGTAACTCCGGTATCCGAATGGGTGGAAAACGACGAAAGCCTGCAGCTGTGACCCTACATAACAAGTCTTTGAAGAAAGGTGTGTGACCCATGAAACGAGCCGTTGCGTTTCTGCTTTGCCTGATGATGATCCTGACCCTTGCCGCCTGCGGAAAAGATAAATTCTCCCTGGGCCGCTTTGAAGGGCAGACCTATACCAATGAAATGCTTTCCCTCCATTTCACCATTCCCCAGGGCTGGCACCTGGCGGAAGGGGAAGAGGCCCAGACCCTTCTGGGGCTGAACCGCACCCTCTTCACCGAACTTGGGGAGGAAGAGCTCTCCGCCCTGGAGGAGGGTCAGACCTTCGACCTGGGTTACTCCTTTGTCATGTCCTCCGATTCCGGCAAGGATCGGTTTGATATGCTCTACCAGAAGAACACCGGCAAGGGGGATGCGGCGGGCTATCTGCAATCCGCCAAGAGCCAGCTGGAAAGCTACTCCGACCTGTGGGAAATCCACACCATCGCCAACGACACCGTCACCATTTCGGGCCACAGCTACGTTAGCCTGGAAATGATGCTCCGGGATAACGACACGGTCTTGCGTTACTTCTACCTGACCACCGAGGTGGAGGGATACTTCGTCACCATGGTGCTGACCACCTCCCTCACCGACTTCAATTTCACCGACTTCATCACCTCTCTGGAAGGCTCCTCCCTGCAGCACTTCCCCGCCGAATAAAAAACTCCATCCCCCCGATTCCATCCCGGAATCGGGGGCTTTGTGTTATTCTCCTTCCGTCACGCTGTCCTCCTGCGCGTCCTTCTTCCTGGCCTTCCCGGTCGCATTCATATTTTGTTCATTTTTTACATTTATATCTGCACTATTTGTGAATCTTTTCCTATTTACATTTTGTGCATATTGTGGTATACTATCCGCACATAAGGGGAGCCGATACAATCGGCACCTTGAGTTTTCCTATTGGAGGTTACTTGACAATGAAAAAGCTCTATTCCCTCATTCTTCTCCTTGCCATCCTGACCACCCTCTTCGCCGGCTGTACCGGTGCCACCCCTGACGAAGTGCTGGAAGCTGCCACCGACATCTCGGTTGATGAGGTAGATTGGTCCATCCCTGTTGAAATTGATGGGGGCGAATCCACCACCTACACCATTGCCCAGGCCAAAGAACACGAACTGACTAAGATTTATTGCTCCTTCCGTTACGCCGCCACCGAAAGTGTCGACTCTCCCCAGGTGACCACCGCCATTTTCGAAGGTGTAAAGGTAAAGGATTTCCTGGCCGACATCGGTTATCCCGATGCCAAGGCTCTGACCGTCTACCACTCCCACACCTCCTACTATTCGGTTCCCTTTGAATACGGCGAAGAAATCGTCCAGGACGACGAATCCATCCTGACATGGATTCAGAACAAGACCGAAATCATCAAAAACTCCTCCACCTTCGTGGGATTTGCCGCAGCCAAGGGCGGTGTCAACGACTTCTGCTCCTCCATTTCCAAGATCGTCGTTCATCCGTAATTACTTTTGACGTTTCCTCTTTTTCATACTTTCTCCTTTCTCAAATATCGGCGGCCTTCCCCCGGGCCGTCGATATTTTCTTTTCTTTTGTCCTTTACTTTCCCAGGGGATTGTGCTATACTTAACGCCGGTGGTCGGAGAGAGGGAAAAGCTCTCCGGTCACACAACAAATACAGAGAGAGGCATTTGAAGGATGAAAAAGATCGTATCCCTCGCCCTGCTCCTTGCCATGATGGTTGCCATCTTCGCAAGCTGCATGGGTACCACCCCCGACGCAGCCGCTGAAGCTGCCACCGCCATCACCGTTGACGAAGTCAACTTCGCCATTCCGGTTGAAATCGACGGCGGCGAATCCACCACCTACACCATCGAACAGGCCAAGGCCCACGAGCTCACCAAAATCTACGCTTCCTACCGTTACGGCGGCGAAGATTCCTGGTCCGGCCCCCAGGTCACCACTGCCATCTTTGAAGGTGTGAAGATCAAGGACTTCCTGGCTGACATCGGTTGCCCCAATGCCACCGGCCTGACCGTCTACCACTCCGACAGCGAATGGTACAAGGAACCCTTCGAATACAGCGCTGAACTGATTCAGGAAGACGGCTCCCTCATTGCCTGGATCCAGAACAAGACCGAAATCGTCAAGAACTCCACCACCTTCGTTGCTCTGGTCTGCGAAAACGGCGGCGTCAACGACATGTGCTCCTCCATCGCCAAGATCGTTGTCCATCAGTAAGCTTGATACAAACCCAACCGACCCACACCGGGTCGGTTTTTTTGTTTGCGGCACCGCCGTTTTCGCACAAATCTCCGACAATTCATTCGTAGGGGTGGCGCCCGCGTAGCAAAGACGGGGTTCGCCACCGCAGGTGGCATTGTGGCGCCCGTGAAGCAACGACGGGGGTGGTGCGTTAAGCACCGGGGGAGATATCGAAGATATCAGTGGTGCGTTAAGCACCGGGGGAGATATCGAAGATATCAATCGTCCCCGAAGGGGACAAATGAACTGCGTTTGCCCGCCGACGGCCGCACACAGCCAAGCCTCCCCTGTGCAAGGGGAGGTGGGCCGCCGAATGGCGGCTCGGAGGGG
>JAFYNU010000135.1 GCA_017547975.1 Clostridia bacterium | reverse complement strand
GTCTGGCCCAGGACGCAGTCACCGCAGAAGCGGCAGGACTCTTCCCAAACGCCGAACTTCACGGCTTCGCCTAAGTACATAGTGTTGTTGGAGGGGTAGACGGGGATGGTGGGTGCGTTCTTGGCAACGCACTGTACGCCGTCGCCGCAGGACATGCAGATGACGCAGTCGGGGTTAGCGGCATTGATGGGCTTCATCTTCGCCTTCACGCCCAGGTTCATGCAGCAGTAGTCAGCGATGGTGGTGGCTACGACCTTCTTACCGGCCTGCTCCAGAATGGCAGCCAGCTCCTTGATCTGTGCTTCGCCGCCGGTCTGGCAAGCGGTAGCGCAGCTGTTACAGCCGACGATGGCAACGGTCTTTGCGTTACCAACCAGAGCCATAACCTCTTCGATGGGTTTTTTCTGTGTGATAATCATTTACCATTTCTCCTTCAGTTTCCCACAGGGTGATAAATTGTCTGTGCAGCGGCAAGCCGCAGCATATCAATTTCCATTATAACGCAAATATCGCAAAAATCAACAGGTTTTGTGAAATATTGTTATATAAAACAACGGGAGATCACAGATCGCCCCTACGCCATTGCATCAGACCATTGTGCTTGTTGTTTTTCAGGGGGGCAATCCAAGGGCACTTGTTGTAGGGGAGGGGTATCACCCCTCCCGTGAAAAACAGAAAAATACGGGAGGGGCAATGCCCCTCCCCTACGCAGTATGGATAAATATTTGTGTAGGGGCGATCTTTGACCGCCCGTAAATTGTGATTATCCAAATTGGCAATCTTTCTATTACCACGTCATTGCGAGACCGGTTGATAAACCGGTCGTGGCAATCCGTAAGATTAAAAAGGGAAAACGGATTCCCACGTCGCCGCAAGCGGCTCCTCGGAATGACGTGCTTTTGAGGGTGTATTATTGTCCAAATTGACAAAGGTATTCGTACAAAGGGATCAGCTTTTCGATCAGCTCCCCGGCCCGCTTTCCTAAGTCCGGGCCAAACATTTCGTCGCACACCGGCTCCTCTGCCACGCAGGCGATATTGCCCTTCCAGGCAAAGTAAGGGGCGAGATCAGCAGAGGGCGATTCCTTGGGCCGCTTGTAGAGGGCCGCAGAAATGGGCAACCCGGTGGCCTTTTCGGTCTTTTTCACCAAATCCAAAAATTCCTTGGGCTTGGCGGCGATGGCTCTGCGGAAATCCTCCAAAGCCGATACCTTGGGTTTCCACCAGATGAGACCATAGCTGACTCCTTCCGGGCAGATCTCAAAGAACAGACAGGGTGCTTCGGCCCACCATTCCACATCCTTGCGGATACACACCCACAGACTTTCTTTATAGGGGATGTCATGATGCATACGTGCATCCCGATAGATGCGGCTGACCTTGAGAAGATTGCCGGGTTTGTCCATAAAAGGCTGGAATAAGTCCTTGCCCAGGGCCTTCATCGGCTCATATAAATAGCTTACATAATCTTTCTTGTGTTCTAAAAACCAATCCCGGTTGTTATTCATACGGATTCCCCACCGGAAATCCACCGTCTCCGGAGAAAAACCTTCAAACATAGATTACTCCCTCGTAACATATCGTAGGGCGGGGGCTTGCTC
>JAFYNU010000134.1 GCA_017547975.1 Clostridia bacterium | reverse complement strand
CATGGCGGAGGGGTTTTTGTCGTTTGCAGGGACGGGCTTTAGGGAATCCTTCCCTCCTTCCGCAGGTGGCGCAGGGGGAACTGGATCACAGATCGCCCCTACAAGGAGGAATTCGGACGTTGCGTTCGTAGGGGCGAACTGTGTTCGCCCGCCGCCACACCGTGGACGCGGCTTCTGCAACAAAAAAAGCCCGCACCACCGTGCGGGCTTTTTGGATGAAATTACAGAACTTTTTCCAGGTTTTTGCGGCCGATGGCGACGCTTTCGATGGGGGCACAGGCATAAATCTCGTGTTCCACGATCATGTAGTCGCAGTTGGGTGCGGCGGCGGCACAGGCGGCGAAGTCGATGGTGCCGTTGCCCACTTCAATTTCCTCGCCCTCGGGGGTGATGTCCTTGGCGTGGAGGGCCTTGATGCGGTCGCCGTACTTTTTGACGTAGGCCACCGGGTCCTCGCCGCCCTTGGCGACCCAATGCAGGTCCAGCTCAGGGAAGACCGAGGGGGCGTTTTCAAAGAGGATATCCAGGGCGTACTTGCCGTCAAACTTCTGGAATTCGTGGGCGTGGTTGTGGTAACCGAAGGGGATGCCCACTTCGGCAAAGGCCTTGGCAAAGTCTTCCATTTCACGGCCCAGGGCGGCCCAACCTTCGGCGCTGTCGGCCGAAACGTAGGGGCAGACGGCGGTTTTGATGCCCACGGCGGCGGCGTAGGCCACTTCGCCGGCAAGATTGTTGCGCAGGGCGTCGATGCCCAGGTGGGTGCCGATGGGTTCCAGACCGGCTTCGGCCAAAAGGGCCTTCATTTCGTCGGCGCTCAGGCCGTTGTAACCGGCGAATTCACAGCCGGTGTAACCGGCGACCTGGCCGGCGGCCTTCACGGTGGCGGCGTAATCCACCCTGGCGTCGTCCCGCAGGGAGTAGAGCTGCAGAGCAATTTTCATAATTCTATTTCCTTTCAAATTAAGAATCGGTGTGAAACGGGGGATTCGGGGAAAAGCTATGCTTGGTGTATGCCTCTATCTTACAACATTTTTGAAAGTTCGTCAATACGGAAGGAAAAAATGCTTTCCCCTTTACAAAAAGGGCAAAATCGTATATAATGTAGAGAGCAGAAAAGCGGCGCTTTGCGCCGGAATTTTTTTGAGAAAGGCACAGGAACAAAACTGTATGCTTACCATAGAAAATCTTTGTTACACCGTCCGTGACGGAGAGGAGACCCTGGGCATCCTGCAGGGGGTGGACCTGACGGTCAACAAGGGGGACTTTATCGTGGTCACCGGCCCCAACGGGGGCGGCAAGACCACCCTGGCCAAGGCCATCATGGGCCTTGTGGACCCCACCGGGGGAAAAATCACCTTCCGTGGGGAGGATATTACCCACATGTCCATCACCGACCGGGCCAAGCTTGGAGTCAGCTACGGCTTCCAGCACCCTGCCCGCTTCAAGGGAATGAAGGTCAAGGACCTTCTGGCCCTGTCCTCCGGCAAAAAGAAGCTCTCCCGGGACGATTGCTGTCTCTACCTGAACAAGGTG
>JAFYNU010000133.1 GCA_017547975.1 Clostridia bacterium | reverse complement strand
CATACGTTGGAGGCACCCCGGAAGCGGTCACTGTTGGGTACCGCCCTCGTCTTTTCGGCAATGGTGCGGACAAACCCCCGCCTGGTCACCAGCTCCCGGTAGCTGGCCGCAAGACCGGTAAGCCCCCCAAGTCCCAGGGCAATGCGGAGGATGCGGGGATAACCGAATACCCCCTTCTCGGCGATCCAGCGGGGAGATTGGTGCCACAGGCCGTCACACCCTCGGTCCACCACCAGTTCGCAGTCCGAATTGGTCAGGGCAGATTGGTAGAACCACCCATCCCCCCGAAGGACGCCCCACAAACTCATGGAGGAATCCCCGGAGGAACCCAGGCGAAGCCGCCGGGGTATGGGAAGTTCCGCCGGGTCGTCCGCCCGGAAGGCCAGCCCCTCCCCAAGAGCCATGATCTGGATATCGCTGCCCAAAAGCTCCCAGGTGCCGGGGTAATCCAGGTCGGCGGGCATGGGGGTATTTTCGGGGGAGGTGATGGCAAGCTCCACCCCGTCATCCGCCGGGGCGCAGAGTACGTCCACCGGGGTTTCCCCAAGGGTGAAGCAGAGACAGAGCTTCTCCCCCGTCTCCTTGCCGCCCCGGTAGGTCAGGTTTCCGGTGCCTTTTTGGGCAAAGGTGAGGCCACCCGGCCCGGAAAGGGTCAGGCGGCCAAGAGAATCAACGGTAATCGTAAAGGTTTTGGCTTGCAGTTTCATAGCAGCTCCTTACCGGGCCGTCCTTCGGCGGCCGAGGCTTTCGATTCGTTCAATATCGTCATCCGGGGTGAGCTTGCGCCAGGCAATGGCCATCCAGAGACCCAGGGTCACCAGGCAGATGCAGCGCATCATGGTGGTAAGCTGGACGGCGTAGATCTCCCGGCCAAGGAAGGAGAAGGTGCCCTCCCCGCCGATGGAGCTGACCAGGGTGCCAGTGATCATGCCTAAGAAGGCGAAGAGGTTACAGCCGATGGTGTTGAAGGACACTCAGGCGGTGGATTCCTCCTTAGGCAGGTTGAGATAGAGAATATTGGCATAGGCCAGGTTGAAGCCCACACTGCAGATCTGCTGTATCATGGAGGCGGCGGCCCACACCCCCTCGTCCCCGGGGGTCAGGCTGTACATGAGGAATTCGGTGGGAGCAAAGGCCACGCAGGCGATGCCGAAGGTTTTGATCCAGGAGAAGCGATGGATCAGGCGTTGCCAGATCCCCACGGTGCAAAGGAGCCAGACGGTACCCATCATGCCCACCACGTTGATAACGGTGTAGGAAAAGCCCAGGTTATTGAGCAGGTGGAAATTCCAGATGCCGTTGTTGAGGTTATTGAGGTAGTTCCAGAAGAACATCACCGCCATGCAAAGCATGAACTTTCTGTATCCGAAGGGAATGGTGAAAACCTTTTTGAACTGGAGCTTCGGCACCTCCGCATAGGGATATTCCTTTGCCATGGCCTGGAGCCCCACGTCCAACAGAACCAGCAGGAAAGCCAGATAGCGGAAGATCAGGATCAATTGATCCTGCATGGCACTGCCCTCCACCGCGTCGGTGAGGATACTGCTGCCCAGGAGCATCAGGCAGGAAAGCACCGAGGAAAAGACCTGGTTATACTTGAAAAAGCGGGTACGCTTGTCGTTTTCAGCCGGGTAGAAGTTATAGAACCAGGTGGTGAAGCCCGGGCTGAATAGGGCGTACACCCCGTAGGCCAGGAAAAGCAGAATCACAAACCACAGGAGCCTTTGATCCGGGTCGGTGACGAAAAGGGGCATGAGGGTGGTTGCCAGGATATACATGGCGTAGAAGTAGATTTTTGAGCCCAAAAGGATCCATTTTCGCTTCTGATACCTTCCCAGGATGCGGGGGGAGAACAGGCTGAAGCAGCTGGCAATATAGGGAATGAAGGTGACGATGCCCACACCGGTGATGGAAATATCGTACATGGAAAGGAAGCCGGTGTAGAAAATGCCGGTGATGAAAACGTTGTAGAAGGCCGCCACCATGCCGCTTGTGAGGGTGATCAGGCGTCCCTTGCCCTCGGGTGTACGGGGGCTGTAGATTTCGCCCACCGATTGTTTCATTCTGTTCCAGAACATAGTTTTTCCCTTTCCTTCTGCTCTTTTTGCTTATTGTAGCACATTCCGCCCCGGCTCACAAGTGGCCAGACAAAATTTTGCGGTCTTTTCACCGGGTGGATTTTATGGTATACTGTTTCCATTCCAAGGGAAGGAGATGTTTTCATGAAAAAGAAGAGTATCCTGCTGGTATTTGTCCTTATGCTGGTGGGTTGCGGGGCAATGGCTCTGGCGGACGGAGTCCTGCGGCCCGGATACGTACCGAAATCGGCCGTTAAGCTGGTCTTATTCGGTCTTCTTCCCCTGCTTGTCTGCCGGGCGGACCCCAATTTGGATTGTCTCTCCCCCCTGAAACCAAAGAAGCGGGGGCTTTTGATCTCCCTGTGGCTTGGAGTTGGGCTTTACGGATTCATTCTTGGCGCCTACTTTCTGATCGGCCCCTTTTTCGATTTTTCCGCCATTGCGGGCAGTCTGACCCAAAACGCCGGGGTCACCCGGGATAATTTTCTCTACGTGAGCCTTTACATCTCCTTCGTGAATTCCTTTTTGGAGGAATTCTTCTTCCGGGGCTTTTTGTTTTGCAATTTGAAGGGACTTCTCGGCCGGGGCGGCGCCTACCTTTTCAGCGCTCTCCCCTTCTCCCTTTACCACGTGGCCATGATGATCGGTTGGTTCTCCCCCCTGCTTTTCCTTTTGGTCATGGCCGGCCTCCTTGCGGGGGGTATGATTTTCAATTGGCTCAACGAAAAGCTGGACACCCTCTATGCCTCCTGGCTGACCCACATGTTCGCCAACTTCGCCATCAACGCCGTGGGGTATATTTTGTTCGGAATCCTGTAAAAAAGGACAGTCCTGCACGGACTGTCCTTTTTTCATCCAAATTTCTTACTCTCCGCCACGGCCAGCTGGTCGCAGCGATTGTTGAACTCGTTCTCCGCGTG
>JAFYNU010000132.1 GCA_017547975.1 Clostridia bacterium | reverse complement strand
TGCAGGCTGACAGCCTTCATTTCCCGGCCAACCTCCTGTTCGATCACCCGCAACAGTTCATCGATATTTTCGCCGGTTCTGGCGGAAATGAGAAGACCGCCATTGGGGATCTCTTCCGGGGGACAGGCATCGGCCTTATTCAGCACCGCAATGCGCTTGACTCCCTCGGGAGCCAGCTCATCGCAAAGCTTTTCGGTCACCTTTGCCTGGAGCATCCAGTCGGGATTGGATACGTCAATTACGTGCAGAATCAGATCGGCATATTGAAGTTCTTCCAAAGTTGCCTTAAATGCTTCAATCAAATGGTGGGGCAATCGACGGATGAATCCTACCGTATCGGAAATCACCACTTCACAGGCATCGCTGATTCTCAGGTGTCTGGTGGAGGTATCCAGGGTATCAAACAGACGGTTATTCGCCTGGATATTGCTGCCGGTCAGCCGGTTCAGAAGGGTGGATTTCCCTGCATTGGTATAGCCCACTATAGCCACCACCGGAATATCGTTTTTCAAGCGGCGCTTTCGTTGCTGTTCCCGTACGCGTCTGACATCCGCAAGGGCCCGTTCCAGGCGCTGCATGTGAATTCTGACGTGACGACGGTCGGTTTCCAACTGGGTTTCACCGGGACCGCGGGTACCGATGGGGCTTTTGCCGCCCGATGCCGTTTGACGCACCAGATGCCCCCACATACCTGTCAGACGGGGCAGAAGATATTTATACTGTGCCAACTCCACCTGAAGCTTACCTTCGGCAGTGCGGGCGCGCCCTGCGAAAATATCCAGAATCAGACCGCTTCGGTCCAGAATACGGCATTCCATAATCTGTTCCAAAACCTTGGCCTGGGAGGGCGCCAACTCGTTATCGAATACAATAAGCTCAGCTTCCAGATTTTTCGCCAGTTCTGCAATTTCTCTTGCCTTGCCTTCACCGATGTAACACCGTACGTCCGGCTCTCCACGGTTTTGCAGAACACTGGCCACCACCTCTCCCCCGGCGGTATCCACCAGGGCAGACAGTTCTTCCAGACTTTCCTCGCTGCTGTTTTCTTCATCGTCAAACACACGGCAATTCAATCCAACGATGATGGCTTTTTCTTTTGTTTCCAGGGTATTCTTAATCTTTTCGACCATACAGTCTCCTTATAGGTCTTAAAAAAAGCCGTCTCGATTTCTCGAGACGGCAATTTTTGAAATAATCTTATTCAAGACCGAACTTCTTCTTGAATCTGTCAACGCGTCCGCCCGTATCGACAAGCTTCTGCTTGCCGGTGAAGAAGGGATGACACTTAGAACAAATTTCAACACGGATGTTCTCCTTGGTGGAGCCGGTTTCGATTACTTCTCCGCATGCACACTTAACTGTCGTCTGATAATATTTGGGATGGATGTTCTCCTTCATTGCCTTCACCTCTTTCTACATGAACCACATTATTATAGCACACTTATTTATATTTTGCAATAGGTATTTTTAAAATCTTTTGATTATTTTTTGCCTTCGTAGCGGTATACTTCCATGCCGTCGATCACTACGGGGTAACCGTTCAGAATGGAATCATACTTTTCGGTGTAATCGGCTTCCCGGAGAACGGTGTCTACATCCACCTTCCAGGCTTCTTCACCGGCACCCTGGAAATAAACCAGGTGATAACCATACTGGGTCTTCACAATATCATAGTCGCCTTCTTTGCGGGCTTCATCAAAGATCCAGGCATCAAACTCAGCAACCATATCGCCCTGCTTGATATCTTCCATCAGCCCGCCTTCCACAGCGGTGGAATCGGTACCGTTGGCCTTGGCCAGGGTGGCGAAGGCTTCTTCGGTGGCACCTGCGGCTTCGAAGGAAGCAAGCAGTTCTTCAGCACCGCTCTTAGCCTTATTGTCTTCGGTGGTGCTGGTGGCTTCGGTGTTGTTTGCATTGAAGGGAACCAGAATGTGACGGACATCGACTACACTGTAGCTTTCCTTTTCGCGGTTGAGGAAGAGATAGATGGAGTAGCCTTCGGTATCTTCCAGGACGGCAATGTCACCGGCCTTGCGGGTACCATCGTACAGCCATTCCGCACCGCTGGTTTCCACCACCTCATCCTGACCGTGGGCAGTTTCCACGAACAGTTCAGCGGCAACTTCTTCCTTGTCTTCCTCTTCGTCCAGGAGATCCTTGGTGTAGCGAATGGCCACGTTATTAAAGGCAGCTTCAGATGCGGTATCGCTGTCCCCTGCAATGGTTTCAAACAGTTCTTCCGCCTTGGCCTTGGCTTCGTCCATGGCATTTGCCGTTACTTCGGCATATTCGTCGTCGGTCATGTTGTCCTGATCGGGAATATCGGCAAAGATCGGCAGGAGCAGATAATCGACCGTATCATAGTCCTTGACGTTTGCTTCATATTCGGCAGTCAGATCTTCATCGCTGTATTCAAAAGACTCATAGAGATATTCAGAATACTGCTCAGCAAGAAGAATTCTGGTCAGAGAAGAACGGATGATTTCCTCATCCAGCTTGCGGCCGAATACGCCTCTGCTGTAAGCGCCCAGGCTGAGACCTTCCTTCTTGGCGGAGGCCTTCATATCGGCAACATAGGAATCCACTTCGCTCTGGCGTTCCTCGTCCAGAGTAATACCTTCGGCCTTGGCGGTTTCCGAAAGACCAACGGTATCCACCAGGCTGGTACGGGTCTGTTCTTCAAAGTACTGTTCCCAGGTGGTATCCTCGTCATACATCTGTGCCGAAAGATCCTTGCTGGTATCCAGACCAATGCTGGAGAGATAGCTGGAATAATAATTCACAAAGCTTGCGTAATTGGAGTGGAAGTTGAACTGATATTCGTCCTTGCTGATTTCCACGTCGCCCACGGTGCAGGCAGGACCAAAACCATCGAACCAATCGTTGCTGACGGCAAGGCCCAGGCCGATCAGAATGGCAAATACCAGGACAAACGCAATTGTCCAACGCAGAGCGGTTCTTTGTTTCAGAGTAATCTTACTCTTCTTCGCCTTTCCGGCGTCTAACTTAGCTTTTTGCTGACCCATGTTTATTACATCCTTTCAATGGGGGTTCATGCGAAGGACGTTTCGTCCGCAGCATAAACACTATTTTACCTCTATTTCTTTTATTTGTAAAGAAAAACTTTTACTATTTTCTCACAATTTTTATTCCCTGAATAACTCCAGCATGTCGTCTTTGTCCATATTGGCCACGAAGGTCTCACTTTCGGTAATAACAGCCCGGGAAATATTCTCCTTATGGTGCTGCAGCTCGAATATTTTGTCTTCGATGCTATCCTTTACCAGAAGCTTGAATACCTGTACGTTCTTTTCCTGGCCGATACGGTGAGCCCGGTCGGTGGCCTGGTTTTGCACGCTGATGTTCCACCAGGGATCGTAGTGAATCACCACGTCCGCCGAGGTCAGGTTGAGTCCCGTTCCGCCGGCCCGCAGGGAAATCAGGAAAATAGGGGTTTCATCCTGATTGAATTCCTGTACCAACCGCATTCTCTCTTCCGACGGGGTATCGCCCTTAAGAAGATAGTACCGAACCCCCTCTTGGGTCAATACGTCCCCAATGAGATTGAGCATGGACACGAACTGGGAGAAAATCAGAACCTTATGTCCTTCTTCCAGACTTTCCCGTACCAATTCCATGCAAAGATCCAGTTTCGCACTGCCGCCTTCATACCCCTCCAGCGTCAAAGCCGGGTGGCAGCAAAGGTGGCGGAGCCGGGTAATCAGCGACAGAATCTTGATACGGCTTTGTTCGAAGCCTACCCGTTCCAGCTCGTCTTCCAATTCGCTTCGGGCACGGGCCAGGTTGGAAAGATAGACGTTGCGTTGTTCTTCATCCATCTCCACGTACACAGTGCTTTCGATCTTGTCGGGAAGCTCCTTGAGTACTTCGCTTTTCGTGCGGCGCAGGATGAAGGGTTTTACCTGATCACGCAGGGCTTCCGCCATTTCGGTGTCGTTTTCCTTGACAATGGGAAGCTCGTACTTACGACGGAATTTGGGGTAGCTATACAGGAAGCCGGGCAGCACAAAGTCGAATATAGACCACAGGTCAGCCAGGGAATTTTCCACCGGCGTACCGGTCAGCGCAAAGCGGACCTCCGCATTGATAGCCTTCACCGAGGTGGCGGCTTGGGTGGTTTGATTCTTTATGTACTGGGCTTCGTCGATGATGCAATAACGGAACTGTTTCTTTTCATAAAGGTCCAGGTCTCGTTTGATGGCATCGTAAGACGTGATCAGTACCTCCCCACGGAAGCTTTTCAAAAGCTCCTTGCGTTTGGCAACGCTTCCGGAAACCACCGTAACCGTCATTTCCGGCGCAAAACGTTCGAATTCCGTCTTCCAGTTATACACCAGGGAAGTGGGGGCCACGATCACAGAGGGCTTCGTTCGTTTCTTTTCCTGGGGAATCGAAAGGAGTGAAATAATCTGGATGGTTTTACCGAGGCCCATTTCGTCGGCTAAAATACCGCCGAGGCCGAAATCCGCCAGCCCCTTTAGCCAGCGAACACCGTTTTTCTGGTATTCACGCAGAATAGAATCCAACGGTGTTTCGATATCGCTGTTTTCCCGATTTCCGGTGAGAAGCTTGAAGGATTTGTTGCCGCTGACCTCCACGTCGGGGAATTTGGAAAGCAGGGTATTCAAATACATTCCCCGGTATGCCAGGAAGGTCATTTCCTTTTTGGCAAGCTTTTCCTCGTCCAGATCAAAATTCTTTTCCAACTCGGCAAAAAGACCCACGTTCTTTTCATCCAGGGTCAGGAAGCTGCCGTCTCCCAACCGGTAGTACTTTTTCTTTTCCCGGTAGGCCGCCAGGATCTCTCCGATTTTTTCAAGCGGCAGATCCCCACCCACCGAAACCTCCAAAAGACCGCCGTTGAGCTTGATCTTTACGTTGGGCGTTTTGGGACGGTGGATTCCAATACTCTTTACCGCATCGGTTACGTAAAGGGTTGCGTGAGCCTTGATGGCGGTCATGCCATCAAGGAGAAAATCATAGATTTTCTCATCTCCCATGAGTACCAGATTCCCATTGGCGTCGGAGTAGAAGCCCTTTTCCCTCAAAAGGTACAGGATCTTCATTTCCCCCACGATATCCCGGGGAATTCGGGCGGCAGAAAGGGACGCTTCCTTGGCGTAGGCATCAAAGGTATAGTCCCCATAGGTAAACTTCACCCCGGCTGTCAGGTACTCCTGGTTGCCGTTCACCCGGTCGATATATACGTTGGTTTCCAGCTTGATCTTATTTTTTGATCCGCGGGAATCCTGCAGATGGCTTACCAAGCGGTTAATGCTTTTGATGCGAGGCAATACGTAACGGCGAAGCTTGGATTGGGCATCCGCCGAAAACTGCAGTTGGTTTTGGTTGGAATTGCGTTTGAAGGCCTCCAATACCGAAGCCAGAATCTCGCTGGTACGGCCAGTGCAATAGTAGAGGTCGGCGTTTTCCTCGTCCCGGTTGGTGATTACCACCAGGCTGGGTGTCACGCTGTCTTCCATCATACGGAAGGAGGGCAGGTCATGACTTAGTACGATCCCCTCCCCGGCTTTTTCCGCCAGGAAATTCACCGGGGGAATTTCATCGTGAATGGTGATGCTCCTGACGTTTTCCCGGAGCCCGTGGTAAGAAATCGTTCTTCCGTCAAAAAGGCGGGTAAACTTTCCCATTTCGCTGGGGGGCAGGAAAATACGGCGGGAATCGGGAGCCGCATTCAGGTTGGTGGCGTTGATTCTGCCGGCGTATTGCCGGTCGTATTCGGCAAGACTTGCGGCAAAATCCAAAAGATTTCTGGATCCTTCGTCAAAGCATTCCGGCGTAAAAAGCACCGAAAGCCCTTTGCCGAATTCAATCATGCCACGATTGAGCCAGGCACGGCCCATGGCCAGCGCATCCCGAACAATATATTGTCTGCCGTTACCCACGGTAAACTCCAGATAGAAACGGTCTCCCCTGTCAAACGTCAGACTCGGCACCACGGAAAGACCATGGGGCACCAGGGCCAGCATATCATCCACGTTGGCTTCCCGTTCAAACTTTTCGATCATACGAGCCCCATAGAGGTCGGTACGAACCTTCACAGGTTCTCCGGCCAGGGCTTCCTCCAAAAGCTTTTCCAGGTCGTCAATGGGATCCTTGGGCTTGTAGTCGCCGGTGATCCGGCAGGACTTCATATCATCCCGCAGAAGATACAACACCGATGCACAATGTTTACATATACTGTCGCTTTTTTTCTTACCCCGCACGCCGGATTTGGCGTAAGCCGGGCAATTGCAAAAGCGATCGGTCATTTTTCCATCCGCATCAAATCGCAACACAACGTGATACGGAGTTCGAATACTCCCCTGCACCTTTGCATCCACCCTGCAGCTCTTTTCAGATTCTACAAACAATTCACAAAGCAGAACCGATCCGCTTTTGTAGATTGCCTCTCCCCGGGTTTGATTCAGAGAAGACAAGCTTTCGATGGTT
>JAFYNU010000011.1 GCA_017547975.1 Clostridia bacterium | reverse complement strand
CTGGGGGCCGACCACGTCATCGCCACCCGGGAGCAGGACGTCTTCACCGAAATGCAAAAGATTCACCCGGAGGGCACCGACTATATCATCGAAGCCACCGGCATTGAGGAATGCATCACCCAAAGCTTCAAGCTGGCCCGGAAGGGGGGCACCGTCCTTTTGGCAGGCTACGGACGGGGCAAGACCATGTCGGTCCGTATCGACGACATTCACATCAACAACCTTCGGGTCATCGGCGCCGGCAACAACTGGAATCAGCATAAAAAAGCCATTGAATTCATGTCCGAAAAGAAGCCCGGCATGGAGCATTTCGTCAGCGAGACCCTGGCGCTTTGCGATTTCGAAAAGGGTCTGGAGGATGCCCGCCGCCGTCCCGTTGGCTTTGTAAAGGCCATCTTCACCTTTGACGACTGATATGAGCTACTATCTTGGTATCGACCTGGGTACCTCCGGGGTGAAGGTGATGGCCGCATCCCCGGAGGGCACCATCCACAAGGAAAAGGCCCCCTATCGGGAAGCCGCCCCATGGGGATGGCTGGAGGCCATGGAGACGGCCCTGGGGAGGCTGTGGCAGAAGCTTTCTCCCGCCCAGGTGGCCGCCGTCTCCCTTTCCTCCCAGGTGGGAACCTACCTGACCGACGACGGTGAGGTCATCGGCTGGCAAAGCGCCGCCGGAGCCCAGGAGCTTTCGGAAATCAAGTCCCAGGTGACCCAGGCCGCCTTCCTTTCGGAAATCGGCATGGCCCACCCCGACCTGATCTCCTACCCCCTGCCCCGGCTTCTGTACGTCAAGCGGCACCACCCCAATGCCAAAAGGGTATGTATGCCCAAGGAATTCTTGATGGAGACCCTCACCGGGGAGAGCATCACCGACCCCTTCAGCTACCGGGGACTCTGCCATCCCTCCACCCGGCGCTATTCCGCATCCCTTTTGAACCGATTCGGTATTGATCTTTCCCTGCCCCCGGTGGCCGATCCCACCGACCTGGGGGGCAGAATCACCCCCGCCGCCGCGCTCCGCTTCGGCATTCCCGAGGGAACCCCGGTGTATCCCGGCTGTAACGACTTCTTTGCAGGGCTCCTTGGCATGGGGGTCCTATCCCCCGGCACGGTGTTCGAGCTTTCGGGCACAAGCGAACATTTTGGTGCCATCACCTCCGCCCCCGTCCCTGAAAGCTTTGTCAGCGGCCCCTATTTTGAGGGCTGTGCCACCTACGGAGGCACCAAATCCTCCGGCCCCAGCATCAACTACGCCATCCGGGAGTTTGATATCGGGGAGGTCACCACCCGCCTGGCTTTTGAAAAAGCCCCTATCTTCCTGCCCTACCTGGCAGGGGAACGGGCCCCCATTTTTGACGAAACCGCCCGGGGGGTCTTCTTCGGCATTTCCCCGGAAACCCGGCAAAGCCACATGGCCTACGCCGTTATGGAGGGCGTGGTCTTCTCCCTTTACCACATCGCCGCCCGCCTGGGGCTTTCCTGCGGCCGGGTTCCCGCCATTCTGGTGGGGGGCGGCGCCGCCATGGATCTGCGGATGAACAAAATGAAAGCATCCCTGTGGAACACCCCGGTAATCCGGGCAAGGGAAACCGATTCCTCCGCCCTGGGTGCCTGCATCCTGGCTATGGTGGGTCACGGGGTCTTCCCCACCCTGGGGGATGCCGTTTCGGCCCTGGTGGCCTACGATGACCCGGTGGAGCCCGATCCCGCCCTTGGGGAACGGCTCCGGGCGCGATTTGAAATCTACCAAGACCTGTACCCCAGCCTGAAGGGGAATTTTGAGGCATTTTCCAAACTGTAACAAAAGGAGTAATACTGTGAGCTGTGTCATTTTCGGTGCGGGCAAAATTGCCCGGGGCTTTGTGGGGCATTTGCTCTACCTGAGCGGCATCGAATTCACCTTTGTGGAAAAGGTGGATGCCCTTTGTGATTTGATCAACACCCGCGGGGAATACCTGGTGAACATTCTGGGTGCCCCGGAGAAAAACACCGTCGTCAAGGGGGCCAAGGCCCTGAAATTTGCCGACAGGGACGCCATTTCGGAGGCCATCGCATCCGCCGACTGCGTCTTCACCTCGGTGGGGGGCAAAAATCTGCCGGATATCCTCTCCTTCCTGGCCCG
>JAFYNU010000131.1 GCA_017547975.1 Clostridia bacterium | reverse complement strand
GGGTACATATACTGGTCGAAGCGACCCGGAGAATCCACTCCGTCAAAGGTGAAGTAGAGCCAAAAGTCCAAAAGAGCTTCGTAAAGGTTACGGGCAGGATTTCTGGGAATTTGTTCAAAAGCTTCCGCCATGCGGGCATAAAGCGCCTTTTCTGCCCCCTGGCTTTCTTCCATGCGGGCTTTGGCAACCGCTCCCATGCGGTCTCCCAACACGTCCAGCGCATCCAGAGTCAGAGAAAGAGCCTGGTAAAACTCCTCCTTCCCCACATTCAGGGTCGCATAGATGGCATTTCGCCGCCGTATACCGTCGGTACCGAGGTGAAAGAGAATGCTGTAATCCGGGTTCGAATGGCCCACCCAGCTGCCACCCCAGCAGAGTTTGTTTTCGGTCGCATCCCGTTCCACCTGAGTCCAGGACTCATTAATTTTGATTTCTGAAAGAAAAGGAGCAATTTGGGTATATTCTTCCTCGGTCAGTTGAGGCGGGTTACAGAAAAGCGAGTTACCGTAGGTGTACCCCACAGCCTCTTCCCGAGACATAGCAGAAGGAAAATATTCACCTTTTTCGAGGATAATCGGAATTTCTTTCGCCATGCTCAAAAGTCCGTTGGCAATGCGAAGCTGCATGCTTCCCTCAGCTTCAAAAAATCCCTTTAGAAAACCCTTTTTGCTCATAATCTATCCTCCAACCGTTTAATTTGTTTTATTGTATCACAGTTTCATACCTCCGTCAAGATTGCAACTTTACCTACCTTCCGGAGAAAACCCCAAAGTTTACTCAAAAGATTTGACAAAACAGCGAAAATCGTATATGATATGAAGGATAATCTGAAACTCACCCGTTTTGCTTTGCGGGGAAGGGTGCGAAAGCCCCTCATCCCCCGGCAGGAAAGGAATCCTGTATGACTATGGATGTTGCCGCCTATATCTGGCCCTCTTATCATAACGACCCCCGCTCCCGTATCTTCTGGCCCCAGGGCATGGGAGAATGGCAATCGGTTCTTTCGGCGACCCCCAAGTTTGAAGGGCATCAGGAGCCCCGGCTTCCGGTGTGGGGCCCGGTAAATGAAGCCGACCCCTACGTCATGTCCATGGAAATTGCCGCAGCCGCAGACCATGGTGTCAACACCTTCATCTACGACTGGTACTGGTACGATCGGAGACCCTTCCTGGAGGGTTGCCTGAACGAAGGCTTCCTGAAGGCCCCCAACAACCACCGCATGAAGTTCTACCTGATGTGGGCCAATCATGACGCTACCGCCCTGTGGAGCAAGGAAGTTTCTTCCACCGAAGCCGGTGATACCGTAGTATGGCGGGGAGATGTGGATCACGACGAATTCATCCGGGTGATGCGCCGCCTGACCGAAAAATATTTTACCCACCCCCTCTACTACCGCCTGGATGACAAGCCGGTATTTATGATTTACGACCTGGGCAACCTGATCAAGGGCCTGGGTAGTCTGGAAGCCACCCGGGACGCCATGAACGAAGCCCGGGAAATTGCCAAAGAAGCCGGTCTTCCCGGACTTCATTTCCAGCTGGTTTATTGGAGCGGTGACCAATCCTTCCCCACCGGCGTGGACGGCGGCAATATCCGAACCAGCAACGAGCTTGTCACCTCCCTGGGATTTGACAGCCTGACCCACTACCAGTTCGTCCACTTCACTAACCCCGACCGGGAGTATGTGGAAATTCTTGCCGACGTTACCCGTGAATGGGAACGGTTGGAAAAGGAGTATTCGGTTCCCTACTTCCCCCACGTATCCATCGGTTGGGACAACAATCCCCGATTCCATAGCTTCCGTCCGGGTATTGTGAAAAACAATACCCCCGACGCCTTCTACGAAGCACTGACACTTGCCCGGGAATTTGCCGAAAAGCATGGCCGCAACCTGGTCACCATCAATTCCTGGAACGAATGGACCGAAACCAGTTCCCTCCAGCCCGATAACCTTTACGGTTACGGTTACCTGGAAGCGGTGAAGAAGGCTTTTGGCTCTACCGCAGAATAAGCAAAGAACGAAAGGAATGGCATAATGGCCACAAAAAAGGAAAGTACAAAAAATAATTCCTCCTATGGTGACTCAAGTATTGTCGCCCTGAAGGGAGCCGACCGAGTTCGCAAACGCCCCGGTGTTATCTTCGGTTCGGATGGCCTGGAAGGGTGTGAACACGCTTTTTTTGAAATCCTGTCCAACTCGGTGGACGAAGCCCGGGAAGGTTACGGAAAGGTCATTACCGTAACCCGGTTCCTGGATCGCTCCATCCAGGTGGAGGATCAGGGGCGCGGTGTGCCGGTGGACTGGAACCCCAACGAAAAGCGTTACAACTGGGATCTGGTGTATTGCGAACTGTATGCCGGCGGCAAATACAATGCCTTGGACGGCAATAACTACGAATATGCTTTGGGATTGAACGGTCTTGGTTCCTGCGCCACCCAGTATTCCTCTGAGTACATGGACGTTATCAGCCGTTACGATGGTTTTACCTACACCCTGCACTTCAAGAAGGGGAAAAACGCCATCAAGGGCAAGGAAGGTATGATCAAGGAGGAATCCAAAACCCCCGGTACCGGTACCACCCACCGCTGGAAGCCGGATATCGAGGTGTTTACCGATATTGATATTCCCCTGGAATTCTATCAGGAAACCCTGCGCCGTCAGGCGGCCGCCAACGCGGGAATTCATTTTATCCTGAAGAATGAAACCGAAGAGGGCGTCTTCTCGGAAGAGGAATTCTATTACGAAAAGGGTATCGAAGAATACGTAACCCTGGCTGCTGGTAACGATGCCATCACCGCTGTGCGCTATATCGAAGGGGAACGCCGCGGCCGGGACCGGGCGGATAAGCCGGAATACAAGGTCAAGCTCACCGCCGCCTTCTGCTTTACCAAAACGACCCCCTTTATTGAATACCTCCATAACTCCTCCTGGCTGGAACACGGGGGTGCCCCCGATAAGGCGGTGAAGTCTGCCTTTGTTTCTGCATTCGACCAGTTCATGCGCCAAACCGGTAAGTACACCAAAAACGAAGCCAAGCTTACCTTCCCGGATGTGGCCGACTGTCTGGTATTAACCACCAACACCTTCTCGGCGGTAACCTCCTACGAAAACCAAACCAAGAAGGCCATCACCAACCGCTTCATCCAGGAGGCCATGACTGCCTTCTTCAAAAGCGAGTTGGAAATCTACTTCATCGAAAACCGGGTGGAGGCCGACCGGATCTGCGAACAAATTCTTTTGAACAAGCGCAGCCGTGAAAGTGCCGAACGTACCCGATTGAACATCAAAAAGAAGCTCATCACCGATTCCGGTCTTGCCGATCGGGTGGAAAAATTTGTGGACTGCCGCACCAAGGACGTGTCCCGCCGGGAACTCTACATCGTGGAGGGTGACTCCGCATTGGGTGCCTGTAAGCAGGGGCGCGACTCCGAATTCCAGGCTATTATTCCGGTACGGGGTAAGATCCTCAACTGCATGAGCGCCGAATACGAGCGTATCTTCAAGAGTGAGATCATTACCGACCTTTTGAAGGTCATCGGCTGCGGTGTGGAAGTGGAAGCCAAGGGCAAAACCAAAAAGGATATGGCCTCCTTTGATCTGGATCTTCTCCGCTGGAACAAGATCGTCATCTGCACCGATGCCGACGAGGACGGTTACCACATCCGTACGTTGATTCTCGCCATGCTTTACCGTCTGCTTCCCACCCTGATTGAAAAGGGCTACGTTTACATTGCAGAATCGCCTCTTTATGAGATCGTGGTGCGGGGAAAGAAGGAAGATCAATCCCTCTTTGCCTACAATGAAGACGAAAAAACAGAAATCCTCAAAAAGCTGGAGGGGAAAAAGTACACCATCCAGCGGTCCAAGGGTCTTGGTGAAAACGAGCCCGAAATGATGTGGCAAACCACCATGAATCCCGAGACCCGCCGTCTGATCCGGGTCATCCCCGAAGGAAAGGAAATTACGGTCAATGCCTTTGATCTGTTCCTGGGGGATAATCTGGCAGGGCGCCGGGACTACATTGCGGAAAACGGTTCCAAATACATCGACCTGGCGGATATCAGCTAAGCGATTATAAGAAAGGTACAATAACTCATGGAACAACGCACCCAGGATACCAAAATTACATCGGTTCTGGAAGAAAATTTCATGCCCTATGCCATGAGCGTCATTGTGTCCCGCTCCATTCCGGAGATTGACGGACTCAAACCCGCTCATCGCAAGCTTTTATATACCATGTATAAGATGGGCCTGCTCAATGGAAACCGCACCAAGTCGGCCAACATCGTGGGCCAAACCATGAAGCTCAACCCCCACGGGGACGGCGCCATTTACGAAACCATGGTACGTCTTGCCCGGGGGAACGAATCGCTTCTGCACCCCCTGGTGGATTCCAAGGGCAACTTTGGCAAGGTCTATTCCCGTTACATGGCCTACGCCGCATCCCGTTACACCGAGGCCAAGCTGGATCCCATCTGTGCCGAATTCTTCCGGGATATCGACGAGGATACGGTGGATTTTGTGGACAACTACGACGGCACCATGAAGGAGCCTACCCTGTTGCCCACCTCCTTTCCGCACATTCTTACCTCCCCCAATACCGGCATTGCCGTCAGTATGGCCAGTAACATCTGTTCCTTCAATCTGCGGGAGCTTTGCGAAACCACCATCGCCCTGATCAAAAACCCCCAGCATGACCTTCTGGAGACCCTGAAGGCTCCCGATTTCCCCACCGGCGGTTACCTGATTTACAACAAGGATGCGCTTTCGGAAATTTATGAAACCGGCCGAGGCAGTTTCCGCCTTCGTGCCAAGTGGAAGTATGACAAGAAGCAGAGCCTGATTGAAGTCACCGAAATCCCCTATACCACCACGGTGGAGGCCATTAAGGATAAGATCGTAGATCTCTTCAAGGCCGGCAAGCTCAAGGAGATCAACGACATCCGTGACGAATCGGATAAGACCGGTCTGAAGCTGACCATCGACCTGAAAAAGAGCACCGACCCGGACAAGCTCATGGCCTTCCTGTATAGCGTTACCCC
>JAFYNU010000130.1 GCA_017547975.1 Clostridia bacterium | reverse complement strand
TCTCCCAAAGGGAGAGGCAAGGCCCCCCTACCCCCAACACAAACAAAACCCCCGCCCTTTCGCAAGGGCGGGGGTCGTGTGCGTTTATTCGCTTGTGGCTTCGGTGGTAGGGGCGGTAGTGTCAAACTGCAGGAAATGGGTTTTCAGGTCAATTGGTGCTTCGGTATCGGAGATGGTATCCAAGGTCAAACCGGTACCGGTTGCCAATACAATGTTTTTGAACCTGAGGTTGCTGACCACAATTCCGCCAGAGAAACTCCGGCCATCCGAAAGGGTAACTGTGTAATTGAATTGCGCACGGGCAGTGTCATTGCCGCCGGCTTTCAGAAAGGTGTAGGTAACCTTCTTCACGTCATCTAACATCATATCTTTTCCGTTGGTGCGGATAACCAGTGTATCGTCATCGGCAAGATAGAGCACGGTTCCCGTGGTGCTTTCTTTTAGGAAAGTCACGTCGGTGGGGGAAGAGGAGGAAACCACCTTGGCGGCATTGTAACTCGGCAACTTCCCATACAGACTGGTCTGCAACACGTCGACGGACATCTGGGCATTGGCCGCTTCACTGCCGGATTTCCAAACCCGCTGGCCGGAAATCAACACGGCGGTGCAGGCCCCCGCCAACAGGACGGTGATGGCGCAACAGATGATCAGTTCCACCAGGGTGACGCCCTTTTTGCTCGTTTTCATCGGTCAAACACCCCCTGCGTATTGCTGGCAAAGCCGGTGACGGTGGCTCCGTCGTGGAATAGTTTCAAGTACCAACCCCGGACGTTGTCCTTGGTGGCGGGAAGGGAATCGTCGTAAAGATCGATTTCATAAATCGTAAGATTCAGGGAGGAATCTCCCAATGCGGTTTTCAGTGCACCCAAATCCAACGCGAAGGTGGGATTCCCGGAGGCATCGGTCCCTTCCGCAAGGTAGGGACCCCCGTTGGAAATGGTCGCAATCACCGCATCCATCTTTTGGGTAGCCGCCGCATATGCGTTGGCTGCCGCATTGGTTTCGGCAATCTTGGTGCGTCCGGTGGTCAGCAGGGTCAGAACCCCCGTGGCGAACATGGTCAGTACGACAACCGCCATGACCGCTTCCACCAGGGTGACACCCCGTTTGCTTTTCTTGGGAAGAAGTTTCTTCTGCATCACTGTACGTCACCTCCTGCAAAGCCTGTGCCACCCTGGGCGTTGCCACCCACAAGGTCGGTGTCAACAAAGGCATTACTCATGGAGCCGTCTGGCTTAACGTAGACCGCAAGCTTGGAAAGCTCGTCATCGGTAACTTTGTACGAAGAATAGTTATTCGCAAAGTCAAACAAACTGATGCTGCCGGTTTCCGCCGGGATGAAGTAGAATCCATAGGGAACGTCTTCGTCAACGTTGCCGCCCCAAATACCGGTTAAGGTCCACCTTTTGAAGTTCACAGAACTGGTACCGGGGTTTACTCCTTTGGTATCACCAATGTAGATCAGGGTACCGTGGTAACTATCCGCCGAGCTGTTGGTGAACAATCCCAGGTATTCCTTGGCAACGTAGCCGCTTTCCTGGCTGTTGATGGTAATATCGACGCCGTGCAAATTCGATGCGGAAATACTTTTGACACCGTCAAAGCTCAGGTAGTTGGTGTAAATATTGAAGGTACCTGCTGCGATGTTCCTGATTTCCAGAGAAGTATTTCCTGAGGTTCCGCGGAAGGTCATGTAGCGTTCGACGATTTTGGTATCGCTGAACCAAGTGGACAGGTTGCTGTTCAAATCGCTAAGGAGGTATTCCACCATCAATCCGTCGGTCGCGGCGGACTTGCACTCTTTGAACAGCTCGGTTCCGTCGGGATAACGGCATATGCTGGACGGCATAACTATGGGCTGGGAGCCACTGGGTTTGATGGAGGTTGCCAATTCGTAATCCATCTGCATGGTCTTACTGCTGTAAGCGTTGGTGAAGAGGGTCTCCCAACCGCTGGACTGTGCAATGTTTTTCAGGGTGAATTTGATGCCGGAAGAACCCTGGTTTACAACGTTGGCAGTCAGGGAGAAATAGCGGGTTACCACGGTCAGGTTGCTCGTAACGTTCAAAACGTAGTTGGAACCCGACTTGGCAGCAGCCAACAGGATACGGTTGGCCTGGCGGCGAACCGATCCACTCATACTCTTTACGTAGGGGCATACCACATACATTTCGTTCAGGGTGCTGGAACTGGTGTCGTTTGCGGAAACCAACACGCCATCGACGGTCCAACCGGTTGCCTCGCCCGAAACGATACGTGCCAGCTGCTCGTTGGAAGCGTAGGCGATATCGGGATTCATGGTGGGGAATGACCCGTTCAGGAAGAGGTTTTTCACCTTGCTGGGAACCTGACCGTCTGCGCCGATGGAGCCCATGTTCCATTCGTCTGCCATGGCGGAGGTGACCTTCACAAGGTTGGTGCCGGCGGGAATATGGTAGAAGGTTTTTTCCTGGAAGGGACCGAAGGCATTCACAACGAACAGGATGGTGTAATCCATATTGTAGGGATGTACAACCACCTTGCCCTTCTGAATACCCTTGTCATTCGCTTGGGTGGCAATGCCGTGCCGCAGGACCAACAGGTCGGTATTCAATACGACCTTGTTGCCGTAGGTACGGATGCTGTACTTGGTACCGCCTTCGGAATAGGTATCACCCATAAAATATAGGGAACTTCCGCGCAGTATGGAGGTAGTGTGCCCATTCAACGATTCGATTTCGGTGGGCAGTACCTGCAGAACGAAGGGATTGGCGGGGGCTTCGTAATTGGAATTCTTCACCACTACGGCGTAATGGGTCACCGTTTCGGAGTAGGTGGTGCTCCAGTTGATGCCGTCGGTGGAGTAAAGCAGGGTCACCCGGCTGGGTGCCAAGATGGCAGAAGTTCCATTGGCCAGGGTTACATCGGGCAACTGGTACCAGGTGATGACACCATCGTCCTCATCCACCGCATACTTGAATTTGAGGGAGTCGGTGGCGGGAATCAGCTCAATGTAGGGGTAAATGACGGTTCCGGTACATGTGGGATAGGTGTCGGCGGAGTTGGCAACTCCGGAGATGCCGCTATAGACTGCATTGGTGGTACCGCTTTGGTACACGGCAAAGGTGTAGTCCCCGGCGGGCAGATCGGCGATAATCGCTTCGGTCCCCCAATGGAACGTCGTGTCCTCGGTTCCCTTGTAACCGTAGTAAACCTTGTCACTTGCCTTGTCGAACCAACCGGAATAGGTCAGGGTGGCCTGGTGCGGCTGGGTGACGTCAACCGTTAACGTGTTGTCCAGGGTGAAGGGGACCGGATTGATGGTCAGCATCCCAAGGGGAATGCCCTTCCAACTGTTGTGGTTGCTGTCGGTTTTCACCGTGGCATAAAGCTCGTAATCCCCGGTGGGCAGAGGTGTGGTGGAGGAGGAATCAACCGCAATCCCGTTTACGTACAGGGTCTCCACGCGCTGGCCTTCTTCCTTGGGAAGCGCCTTGGCAAGGTCTGCCATGGAGTATTTGCCATCGTAAACCATGTCGATGTACGTCGGTTCGTAGGAAGGAGCCGGAATTTTGGATGCATCCTTTACCTCAGGGGCATCGAAGAAACGGATAACACTGCCGTCACTGCTATTTGAGGGGAAGGACAGACCATTGTTTTTGATAGAAAGGTAACCGGAATAAGTTCTGGTTCTTTCTACATAATCACCCCACCAAAGGAAACCTTCCCATTCCCAGTATTTTTCCGCCGCAGAGTAGGTAAGGGACAATCTATTATTGCTTGTGATGGAAAAAAGAGAATCCTTTGCCTGATAACTCTTATTTCCGCTTTGCAAAACAATACTGTAAGTGTAATCGATATAGGGCTTGCCCGAATTATCTTCCTTTTTTCCCGATTCTGTCCGGTTAACTTTCAGGTACACGTACTCCTTCTTGCTCTCGTCGGTTTCGTCGGTGGTAATGTCCTTGTAAATCTGCCAGTAATCGGTATTGTTGACCTTGACCTTGCGTACCGACCATTCCTGGAAATCCACGTTATCCGAAAGGACGTTGTTCTTTACGATAAATGCCTTGGGGGTGGAAAGAAGAACATCAACCGACGAACGGAGCTCGTAATTGGTTTCGTTGCTGCCTTCGCCGTAAATGGTGTAGCTCTTGCCGTCCTCCGGCTTTTCCACCGGGACGAAGGGGACAACGGTACCGATAAAGGTGATGTCGGTGGCTTCCACAATGGCACCTTCGGAATTGCCGGGACGGTAGCAGTAGAAGTAGAAGACGTCACCGGCCTTCACGTTCGAGAAGGTGAAGGAATTGTTGGTCTGCCATTTACCGTTACTCAGGTTGACCAGATCGTTTGTGGTCTGAATGGGAGACTTGGCATACCCATAGTGGACGTTGCTGACCGAGCCCTCCACATTCAGGGTAACAGTCAGCTTTTTGTCATTCTTTGCGTAGCTTGCGCTGGAAATGCTACCCTTCAAAGAAATCTTGGTGGCGGTGGGACCGACTTCGAAGTTGCCAAGATAGAGTCCTTTCACCGCAAGGGCATTCACGTTGCCCTTGGTGTACGTGCCGCTTCCGTTATAGTCAATAGTCACCCGATAATGGCCGGTGTTGGCGGTGACATTGGGGAAGACCCACAGTTTCCCCTGGCTACAGGCAACACCGTTGACGTATAGGGTGATATCTTCTTTAGCCTTCTGCACATCTTTCAATTGATTCTGGGTTGTTACGGTCAGAGTTCCGGTGGAATCATCCCGGGTCAGCACAAAATCATCCGCCTTGGGTAGGATCCAGCTTTCGGGGTCGTGAACCGGCTCTTCCACTTCGCCCAGGGTTTCGCCCACCGAACCATTTACCTTGGCGGTTTCGGCGGTAACCTTCAGTACGGCGGGATATTCCCCCGCATTGGCATAGCTTTCGTCCACCTCACCACCGGTTTCCTGCTTGGGACGCAGGGATTCCATGTAGGAACCGTTATAGCTGGTGAATACACCACTGGAGGTGTTGATATAGTTCTGGTAAGTCATGCTGGGAAGCGAAATCAGAGTGGAATCCCAAATGGTTCGCTCACCAAGCTTACCGTCCACCAGGAC
>JAFYNU010000129.1 GCA_017547975.1 Clostridia bacterium | reverse complement strand
TAAATTCTTGCTTATCGAACCATTTTTAAATTCAGTCTTCCTGCTTTACCATCAAGTCCTGTATTCCCATCTTCTCGATCAAGTCGCCAAGACTTTTGTCATATTGCTTTTTCGATATGGCATTACGCTCCAGAAAAAGATCCAGGGTTTGCTTCTGCCTCAGAAACAGTGCCTTCTTCTTTTCCTCCGGGGTCATGGGTTCTCTGGAATGTTCATTCATGTTATGTAATCTCCTGCCGGACATTTTCGCAAAAAAAGAATCGGTCGCATAAAGCCAGAGTTCACAGACTAATCCGCTATTCTTCCCGATTCTGCTGCTAATAATAGTACAACTTTCGGGATTTGTCAAGGCAAAGCACAGTGACGATTACAGAAAAGGAATCAGCCGTGAGCTCTTCCCCGAGGCTTTCGGCAATCATTGCACAAGCCTCTACTGGTTCCATCGTTATCGTAGCAGAAACCCGAACTTTATGCAATATATTTTTTCATTACTGATACCAAAGGAGGCGATTCCCATCGCAATCTACCGGGTTGAGAAAACCAGAGATTACACCACCATGTCAAACCACCATCTACGGGACAAGAACCTTTCCAACAAGGCCCGGGGCCTTCTTTCCACCATTCTCTCTCTGCCGGATAACTGGGATTACTCCGCAAGGGGCCTCGCCTCCATCTGCAAGGATGGTGTGGATGGGATCTCCGCACAGCTGAGGGAACTGGAAAGCTGCGGATACCTGTCCCGACGCCGCATCCGTACCCCAAACGGCAGGATTCTGGACATCGAGTATACTTTCTACGAAAAACCACAACCGCCTTCGCCACATACGGAAAACCCGGATATGGATACCCCATATCCGGGTTTGTCATGTCCGGAGAATCCCCCACAAATAAATAACTATCAAACAAATACAGAAAAAAGAAAAAAGGATGAATCAAGTATCGACTCATATCCTTCTTTCGCTCCCCCGGAATTCCCGGAAGCGGAACCGAAGCGAAGAGATGAGAATCCACAGGATGTTTTTCTTGTAAGAGAACAGGTCAAGGAAAACATCGGGTACGAATATCTTCTCCTGGAGTTTCCCTACGACAGGGATCAATTGGAAGAGCTTCTGGAATTGATCGTGGAAACCCTGTGTATCACCCGGCGGACCATGAGAATCTCCGGGGCAGAGGTTCCCTCCACCCTGGTCAAGGATCGGCTTCTGTCGCTGGATGCCGACCATATCCGTTTCGTGCTCTCCTGCCTTTCAGAAAACACCACCCGGATCCGAAACATCAAACAGTATCTGCTGGCCACCCTTTACAACGCTCCCGTCACCATCGGGAGTTATTATTCTGCCCTGGCAAAGCACGACCTTTCCCAAACATAGCGTAACTATTACATTACATACCGCCCCCGGCGGTAAAAAAGGAGGAGTATCCATCGAAAACAGCAAAATCATTGCCATCACAAATCAGAAAGGAGGTGTGGGAAAAACAACCACTACTGTGAACCTGGGAGTAGGCCTTGCCAATGAGGGTTACCGGGTTCTTCTGATTGACGCTGACCCCCAAGGCAGCCTGACCATCAGTCTGGGAGTAAAAAATCCGGACGAGCTTTCTCTCTCCCTGGCAACCGTCCTGCAGAGGGTCATGGAGGACAAACCCATTGATGCCGGAACGGGTATCATTCAGCACCCGGAGGGAGTGGATCTGCTTCCCTCCAACATCGAATTGTCCGGGTTGGAAATCAGCCTGTTCAACACCATGAGCCGGGAATTCGTTTTGAAGGGGTATCTGGACAACATACGGAGGAACTACGACTACATTCTCATCGACTGTATGCCCTCTCTTGGCATGATGACAGTCAATTCTCTGGTGGCCGCCGACAGCGTCATCATTCCCTCTCAACCCAACTTTCTGTCCACAAAGGGTCTAAACCTGCTGATGCATTCCATTGCCAAGGTAAAACGGCAGATCAACCCCCGTCTGCAAATCGACGGGGTGTTGCTGACCATGGTGGACAACCGTACCAACAACGCAAAGGATATCATCTCCTCCCTGCGTTCTTCCATAGGCTCCAGCATCCGTATTTTTGACACCGAGATTCCCCACTCGGTTCGTGCTGCCGAATGCAGTCTGGCAGGTAAAAGCATCTTTTCCCATGATCGAAGCGGCAAGGTAGCTGCCGCCTATGAAAACCTGACGAAGGAGGTATGTGCTATTGAAAGAGCAACCCAAACTCGACCTGGGCCTGACTGGGTACGATGAACTGTTCATGACTGACGGAGAACGTCAGGAAAACAAGCTTCCCCGGATCCACGACATCCCGCTTTCTCGGATCGACGATTTCCCCGGTCATCCCTTTCAGGTACGCATGGATGAAGACATGCAGCAGTTGGTTGAGAGTGTGAGAGAGCGGGGCGTACTGACCCCCATCACTCTTCGTGAAAAGGAGGATGGCAGATATGAAATCGTATCGGGGCACCGGCGCAAGAATGCCTGTGAGTTGGCAGGATTTCAAACCATCCGGGCTGAGATCCGCACCATGACCCGGGATGAAGCGATCATCTTCATGGTGGAATCCAACTTCCAACGCTCCCAGATTCTGCCCAGCGAAAAGGCCTTTGCCTACAAGATGCGGCTGGATGCCATGAAAAGACAGGGGCAACGAACGGATTTAACTTCCAACCCAGTGGGTGGGAAGTTAAATGAAAGTGCTACAGTAATCGGAAAAGACTCTGGCGATAGTACAACTCAAGTTCGCCGCTACATTCGCCTTACCGAACTGATTCCCGAAATACTGGAAATGGTGGACGAAGGCAAAATTGCCTTCCGGCCTGCGGTGGAGCTATCCTACCTGAGCGAGGTGGAACAGCGTTGGCTCCACGAAGCAATGGTATACTCTGAAGCTACTCCCTCCCTTGGACAGGCAATCCAGCTTCGGGCCTTCTCCAAAGATCACACTCTGGGTCCCAACGTGATCGAGACCTTGCTTGCCGAAGAAAAGCCCAATCAACGTGAGAAGATCAGTTTCCGGGCCGACCGACTGCGCAGATATATTCCTGACTCCGTCCCTCCCAACAAGACGGAAGACTACGTTTACAAAGCCTTAGAGTACTATCAACAATTTTTGTCCCGCGAGCGCAGAGACCGGGATGACCGATAAAAAGGAGGCACACTATGCAATTTACTCAACCCCTGATCGACCGACTGAAGGAGCAGTACCCTCCCGGCACCCGCATTGAACTGGATTTTATGGGAGATGATCCCCGTCCCATTCCTCCCGGTACCCGGGGAACCGTTCGGGTGGTGGATGACATGGGCACCGTTCACTGCGATTTTGATAATGGCAGACGCTTGGGCCTGATTCCCGGAGAGGACTGCTTCCACGCCGTTCCCACAAAGTCCCGCACCGACAGGGAAGGACGGTGATTCTATGGAATTCACCATCCGACCCATGACGATGCCGGAAAGAATGTATTGTTACACCCAATCTCAACAAATCATGGCGCAAACCGGATGCATTGGCCATCTTCGGGGGGATATGGGAAGCAGCGGAGAACAGTTCTTTTCCTCCTGGGATGACCACATGCGTAACCTGAAAACCCTGGAATTTGCGGATGAGTTGGATGCCATCATCAACAATCTGCGCCTCGACCAACCTGGCAGCTTCCTTTCGAACCGCAGGGCACTGGCCAATTACTGCTGGGATCACCGGGAGGCCAGAATCCATCCGGATCATGATGACTTCGGTTTCCGTCTGGATACTGAAGCCTACAGTTATCTGCTTCGCCTGAATCCCAACCGGGGTCTCTACAACCTATACTGCTACTGTTACCTGCGGGAACGGTTGGATCAACACCTGAAAAGCGCCGAAAGGGGCATCCGCTTCATCGACAGCCACTATAACGAAAAGTTCCGGGTGGCGGATGGAGACAAGGTTCGCCTGATTACCGCCGGCGGCGAGCGCCGGGATATGCAGATCCGCTACATCGATGACTACCACATGGAAACCGGCGGTGAATGGGGCAAGACCCTCTACCACATCTGCGAGTTTGCCGAACGATTTGAGGAACGGGGCTGTCAGGATATCTTTCCCCTGCGAAACTCCCTCCCCTCCCGCTGTTACAGCATTCTGGAATCCACCGGGGATATTATCGTCCTCCAAAAGGGAGAGAAAGGGTACTTCAACATTCAGATCACCGATGGAACCCGGGAGGAAAACCGGGCCTTTGTGGATGACTTCAACGCCAAACTGGGCATCACCAAAGCCCAGGCGGAGGCCATGAAGGCAGGCTCCATGTTTGGTTGGGCTGTCCCGGCGGCCGACCCCCAAAACTACGACGAAAAGGGAGCATTGCTCCATGCAAAACAGAAAGACAGAGGTGCCGCACGATGAACCCGGAAATCATTTTTCTTGACGAGGAAACCCTGACCCCGGAAGAATGGGAGGTAATCGACAATCACGAGACCGAAGAATAAGGAAGAGTACCGGGCAGAGCTTGCGGAGGCCTTTGCCCATGTTCTGGAGGAGCGGGGGCTGGAATGGCAGAAGGAATGGCGCGGTTCCGGCGGCAGTGCTCCCCATAACGGGATCACCGGTGCCTGTTACCGTGGCACCAATGCCTTCTTCCTGTCACTGATTGCCATGGCAAAGGGTTATACCGATCCCCGTTGGGTGACCATGGTGCAGATCATGGACAAGGATGGCAAGTATCACCCCAAGGAGAAATGGCACCTGAAGGCCGGGTCCAGGGCAACCTATGTGGAATACTGGTACCCCTACGACAGTCCCAACCGAAAGGCGCTTACCTGGGAACAGTACAAAAGGGAGCTTGCCGATGGCAGAGACCCCTCTGAGTTCCACCTTTCCACCAAATATACCGCTGTGTTCAACGCCCATGATGTGGAAGGAATGCCCGAGCTTCCTGCCATCGAGCACACAGCGGTGACACAGGATGAGCTGATCGACAAGCTCATCCACGGAATGGAGGTCAAGCTTCTGATGGATGGAGGCGATCAGGCCTACTACTCTCCTACTCAGGATACCATCCACCTGCCCACGCCCGGCTCCTTCACAGGGGAATATGCCTTCCACGCCACCGCACTCCACGAACTTGCCCACGCCACCGGACACCCCTCCCGCCTGAACCGGGATATGGGTGGTGGGTTCGGCTCGTCCCGGTATGCCTACGAGGAACTTGTGGCGGAGATTGCCTCCTGCTTTATGGGAGTCAATCTCACCGAGAAAGCATCCCCGGCTCATATCGAAAACCACAAAGCCTACGTACAGTTCTGGATTCAGGAGGTGCGGGACAAGCCGGAGACTCTGGTTCGTGCCATCAAGGATGCCCAATCCACCGCATGGTACATGGATTGGAAGGCGGGACTCATTACCGATGCGGAGTATACCAAATCAACCGATTCGATCATGGAGGTTGCCGCCCGGAACCGGGATCGGGACGCAAGATAATTTGCACATTTTTCTTTTTGAAAACCCTTCTGTATAATAGAAGAAAAAACAGGAGGTCACACCATGTGGTTCAAGAAAAAAGAAAAGTATATCCTGACACTTACCCCCGCCGAGGCAAGATTCCTGCGGGATGCCATGCTCTGGTTCCGGAACAGGGTCATCCGCGAGGGGAAGCCCACCGAGGATATTGACAGAATTTTTCTTAAAATTATGCAAGCCAAATAGCGGGAGCGCAAAAGCCGTGGAGTCGCATCCACGGCTTTTTGCTTTCCCGGAAAGGAGATACCAATATGTATGAGTAGCCTTTTTCACCTGACGTTTCTGTTCCTTGCGCAAATGCTGGACAACGCCCTGAACACAACCAAAACCATCCTGATCCAGCGCAACCGTTGCCTCCTTGCAGGGCTTTTCCTTGCGGTATCCAACTACATCTATCTGCATATTACCAAAGATGTGGTTTCATCGGATGGCAACCTTGCCATGATCGTGGTTTCGGTTGCCAGCGGATTAGGCTGTTGCCTGGCGGTAGCGGTCAGCAACCGTTTTTCCAGGGAGCGAACCTATGTTAATGTCATCATGTCGGATAACAGGGAGGCCATGCAGAACCTCCGGGATTTTCTGGCGGAACATCATATTACCAACGTAACCACCGACAGCTACACGCTGGATTGGGAGCGAAAAACAATCACCATCACAGCCTACGCCGAAACCAGGGAACAGCATCGGCTGGTTGGAGCTTACATTGAGGAAAGCCCGCTGAAATTCAAGCGGGTAATTCAAAAGGTATAGAAGAGGAGGAACCTTATGAAAATCAAGCTTTATCAAATCAATTTGGATCGGGATTCCAAATCCTGCGCCTTTATGTCCCGGGATTGGATTGCCCAAAAGACAGGAAACCCTACCGGCATCGACAGCTCCATCTATGACTGCGTATTTGATGGCGAGATAGACGGCAATAGTTTGGAAGACGCTTTTGCTGCTTTCAACTTCGACCATCCTGATGGTTTCCAGGGGCGTTCTATGTCGGTATCGGACATCGTGGTCATCGAAGCAGAGGATGGAACGACATCCGCCCATTTCTGCGACACCATCGGTTTTCAGCAGGTGGAATTTGACGCAGAGGCGGCACACCCCCTGAAGGGAATCACGGTGGTGATCCTGGAACCCGGAGAAATGGCACGGGTCGGAACCATTGAAGCCACCCTTGGCGGAATGCAGGACTTCGTTGGGGGCTACATCGAAGCCTGCTACCCCTTTGAAGAAGAGGTTTGTATTGTATGCAACGAGGAGGGCAAAATCAATGGTCTGCCCCTCAACCGTGCCATCTATGCAGAGGAGGACACCGGGAAAAGCCCCGTAGAAAAACAGATCCTCGATATCATTGCCGGTCCTTGTTTTATCTGTGATTGCAGTGGCGAAAACTTCGGGAGCCTGACCGATGAGCAGGCAAAGAAGTACACCAAAATGTTCCAATACCCCGAGATGTTTTTCAGAGTGGATAGCGAAATCAAAGCCATTCCTTTCCGTCCTGAGAAGGAACAAGAGAGATAATCCTCGAAGATTACCTCAAGGAAAAAGCTATGGTATTTTCTTAGCAAGCATCGCCTTTGGATATCCAAGGCAGCTTTTGGGGGTAGCCCCAAACCCTTATTGGAGGTGTGTCAATTTATATGCGAAAACGCGACCACAGCGTCTTGGTCAGGCTAACGCAACAGGAACTGGACTTTCTGGAAAACCGGGTAAGGCGGAGCGGATTGTCCAGAGAAGCCTATTTGAGAGCTCTCATCCATGAGAAAAGCATCAAGGAACGACCCTCTCCGGATTTATGCAAAACACTGACACTACTTCAGCAAATCAGCAATAACATGAACCAGATTGCCCGTCGGGCAAATGCCATGAACTTCATAGATACAGACACCTACCGGGAAAATGCCGCCAGCCTGGAGGAACTCAAAGGGAAACTGTTGGAGGTGATGTACGGCTAATGGCAGTTACCTCTCTGTGGCGGGTCAAAGGATATATCGGTAAGGTTCTTCTCTACGCAGAGAACCCAGACAAAACCAAAGCCCCGCAGATGCTTTCCACCACCGAAGAAGTCGATCGCAATTCCCTGGAGGACGTCATTGCCTATGCCGGTCGGGAAAAGGCAACAAACCAAAGGCAGCTCGTTTCCGGTATCAATTGCACCGCCGATAACGCCCGTTGGGAGATGATGGCTGTAAAAAAGCAGTTTGGAAAGGAGGACGGTACCATTGCTTATCACGGCTACCAATCCTTCCGGGAGGGAGAGGTGGCCCCGGAGCAAGCCCATCAAATCGGAATACAGCTTGCCCGGGAGTTATGGGGAGATCGTTACCAGGTGCTTGTAGCAACCCACCTGGATAAAGCATCCCACATCCACACGCACTTTGTGATCAATACGGTATCCTTTGTGGACGGCATGAAATTCCACCGGACCAATGACGATTACCGACAGATGCAGACAGCATCCGACCGAATCTGCCGGGAGCACGGCCTTTCCGTCGTCCGCCACCCGGATGGAACGGGAAGGAATTATGGAGAATGGCTGGCTGAAAAGGAGGGCAAGCCCACAAATGCCGGTCTCATCCGGAAAGACATCGACCGGGCCATTGCCGCTTCGGTGACAGAACGGGATTTTTACGATTTAATGGCATCCTGGGGGTATGAATTCAAGTTTCATAGCAAAAACGGCCAACCTCTGGAGAGGCCTTCCCTGCGCCCCCAGGGTGCCGAACGCTTCCGACGGTTCGACCGACTTGGCGAGGACTACACGGTGGACGAAATCTGCAACCGCATTCTGGAAAACATCGCGGAAAGAGTCCCCTTCCCCGAAGAGGAGGAACACAAATATCATCGGTATCGTACAGAAAATCCGCCACGAACCAAAGCAAAAGGCATTGCCGCCCTCTACTACCACTACTGCTATGAGCTCCATATTCTCATCCGGTTTCCGGCATCTGTCAAAAAGATCTCTGCCGCCATACGGGAGGATCTTCGGAAATTGGAGCGGCTGGATGAGCAAACCAGATTTCTGGCGGAAAACAAAATCGAGACCCTTGATGATCTGGCCCAATACCAAACCCGAGCCTCCGCCGAACTGCAGGAGCTAACCGACAACCGGGACGAGCTTCGCAACCAACTCAGGCGGATGCTTCGTACCGGAGACGAACCCGCAATCCTGGAAGTCAGGAGGCAAATCGCAGCGCATTCGGAAGCCATACGAAGGCTCCGGAATACCTTCAAAATATGCGATCGTGTGTCAACCCGTGCCCATCAAATCGAAACAGAGCTGGAAGCCCTTCGAACCCAACAACCCCAAGGAAAGGAGAATGCAGATGAACTACTCAGGCGAAGCGGCGGAACAGGTCGTGAGGATGTCCCTGAACGGCGTTGAAGTCGCCGCCAAAATCAGCGGTAAAGCTGCCGAGCGATTGGCGATCCTGATCTTTGCTATTCTGCGGGATCAAAAGAAAACCAAAGGCAAAACCCGCCTTACAAACATGCTCAAAAGCGGAAAGGAGCTGTCTGTTTTTGCGGTAATGGATTCCGAACTGCAAAAATTCTGCGAGGAAGCGAAGAAATACGGTGTCCTCTATTGCGTCCTCAAGGACCGCAATGCGAAAGACGGGATCACCGACATTATGGTTCGGGAGGAGGATGCGGGAAAGATTAATCGCATCTTCGAACGGTTCCACCTGTCCTCGACGGATATGGGCAGGATACGAACCGAGATCCAGCGGGAATCCCCCATTGAAGAATTCCCGGTTCCCGAACGAACCGAGCCCGTTCGGGATAAGGTGGATGAATTTCTGGAGGGCGTGATACCGGAACAGCCGAATCCCACAGCAGAAAGGAGTCATACCGAAAACCCCACATCAGGCCGGACGACGAAGTCCCATCGGTCCGAGCCTTCATCCGCACACAGAGATGGCCCCGGCGAGGGCGCCCCTGAACGGCCTTCGGTCAGACGCGAGCTGGAGGAAATCCGTTTGGAACAGAGGAGACAGCCGGACCCCGTCAAAAGCGAAAATCCCATACCGGAACTACCCAAAAAGGGCCCCAAGGAGGTGCATAAATGAGTCAGGAAAAAGTAATGGTCGCCCTGGACAACTTTGAGAAGTGTCTGCTGATCAGCGGGTTGTCCAATATGCGAAATATCCGGATTCAAAATGGCGAACCGACCCAGGATCTGGAGAGGCTGATGCTGAAGGTCATGGATGCCCCCACCCCAAAGGAAAGTCGAAGGGATACCCATGAGGAACGATAGGTTCTCCCGGCAGAACATCCTTCTGTATGTTTGCGGGGGCTTCCTTGTAGTCTGGCTTGCCATCCTGATTGCTCCCATTACGGGGGACGGCTTGGCAAGTATCATAGAGAATTTGAGCGAGGTGATGAATCGCCCCTTCCGGCTCCAATGGTGTGAGAACAGTTTGAAAACTGTCCTCATTTTTGTTTCCGCCTACGGGCTTGCTATCGGGATCTACCTTTCCTCGGTGCGCAACTACCGAAGGAGGGAGGAACACGGGTCGGCAAAATGGGGCACACCGAACCTGGTCAACAGCAAATATGCAGACAGGGTTTCCACCGAAAACAAGCTTTTGACCCAAAACGTGGCCATCGGTCTGGACGGACGAAAGCACCGGAGAAACCTGAATATTCTGGTCTGCGGCGGGTCGGGTTCCGGCAAGACCCGGTTCTTCGCCAAACCCAACATCATGAACGCCAACACCTCCTTCGTTTGCCTTGACCCCAAGGGAGAATTGCTTCGCGACACGGGGAATCTCCTGAAGGTGAAGGGCTACGACATCCGGGTGGTGGACCTGATCAACATGCAAAAGAGCCACTGTTACAACCCTTTCGTGTACCTGCGGGACGACAACGACATTCAGCGGCTTGTCACCAACCTGTTCAAAAACACCACACCAAAGGGATCTCAAAGCCAGGATCCCTTCTGGGACCAGGCGGCTATGATGCTCCTTCTGGCCCTGGTGTTTTACCTGCACTACGAGGCTCCCCCGGAGGAACAAAATTTTCCCATGGTCATGGAAATGATTCGAGCGGGAGAGGTAAAGGAGGACAACGAAAACTACCGCTCCACCCTGGACATTCTGTTCGAACGTCTGGAATCGAGAAACCCGGAGCACGTAGCCCTGAAGTACTACCGGAACTACCGTTCCGGTTCGGGTAAGACCCTGAAGTCCATTCAGATTACCCTGATCTCCCGTCTGGAGAAATTCAATCTGGAATCGCTTGCAGGAATCACCCAGACCGATGAACTGGAGCTTTGGCAGCTCGGGGAGAAAAAGATGGCGATCTTCGCCGTCATCCCCGATAACGACAGCTCCTTCAACTTTATCATCGGCATGCTTTATACCCAACTGTTCCAACAGCTTTACTACCAGGCGGACATCGTTCACGATGGCAGGCTCCCAATGCACGTCCATTTTGTCATGGACGAATTTGCCAACGTAGCCCTTCCCGATGAGTTTGACAAACTGCTTGCCACCATGCGAAGCCGGGAAATCTCGGTTTCCATCATCATCCAGAATCTGGCTCAGTTGAAGGCTCTGTTTGAAAAGCAATGGGAATCCATCATCGGCAACTGCGATGAGTTCCTGTATCTTGGCGGCAACGAGCAATCCACCCACGAATATGTGTCCAAGCTTCTGGGCAAGGAAACCATCGACACCAACACCTATGGCAGATCCCAGGGTCCCCATGGGAATTATTCCACCAACTGGCAAATCAGCGGACGGGAACTTCTGGATCCTGCTGAGGTACGAATGCTGGACAATCGGTATGCCCTGTTATTCATCCGTGGTGAACGACCCATCCGGGATTTCAAATATGATATTCTGAAGCATCCCCACCTGAAGTTCACCACCGATGGGGGAGCAGAACCCTACCGCCACGGGGAGGATCTAATCAGCATTGCCTCCCTCTTGGTGGACGAAAGGCTTTTGAAAAAGGCCACCGCTCAGTCGGTGGATGAGGAAGAATACATCTTCCTCTGTGAAGAAGAACTGGAAGAACTGATCAAAAACAAATTGGAGGTAAAACAACATGAAGAAAAACAAGAATAACAAACTGTCCCTGCCGGGCTCGGTCAAAAGGGGCTTCCGATCCTACGTGGTCATGGTTCTGACCATGGCCCTGATTTTGGGTCTTGGGGTAACGGTCTCTGCCGCCGGGGAAGATCCCCTTACCGTGGTCAACAACCTGAGCGACTTCGTCTTTGGCCTGATCCGCGCGGTGGGCATCATCCTCCTGGGCTGGGGCATTGTGCAGGTGGGTCTCTCCCTCCAGAGCCATGACCCCTCCCAGCGTTCCAACGGGTTTCTGACCCTGGCGGGTGGTATTGTGATCACCTTTGCCAAGGAGATCCTGACCCTGATTACCGGCTGATGACCGGCAAATACTTACGGCGGGTTCACCCCTTGAGCCCGCCTGAAAGGGGGTATCGGAATGTCGGATAACTGGGTGGTTCAAAATCTGGAGAATGCTCTGGGTGTCTGGAACGAGAAACAAGCAGAGATATGGAGACTCGTTACCCAATCACCCGAAACCTTCCGGGGCGGTGCCATCTGGTCGGTGATGATGGACATCCACGGAGCCCTGCAGGCCATCGCCTACGCCTTACTGGTGCTTTTCTTTGTTATCGATGTCATGAAAACCTGCGGCTCCTTTGCGGAGCTGAAGCGACCGGAACATGCCCTGAAAATTTTCTTCCGCTTTGTCCTTGCCAAAAGCATTGTCACATACGGACTTGAGCTGATGCTGGCCTTCCTGGATATCATCCAGGGAGTCATCGGT
>JAFYNU010000128.1 GCA_017547975.1 Clostridia bacterium | reverse complement strand
TGACAGATGAACCGGTTCCGGGTGTTGATGGGATGGAATTTGAAGAATGAAGAAGCCCCCTGGGTGCGGATGAGAGAATCTGCACCCGGGGGGAGTTTGTTTGTGGGGGAGGCAGCCAAGTCTGTGCAAGCTCGGAAGGCCCCCTCTGACGGGCGCGACGCGTGAAGCAAACGACCCATCGGGCTGTTTGCTTCACACGTCGATCTACTCGAAGGAAGGCTATTAAATTTAGTACGGATCAGGAAAGCTACATGAAAAGGTGTAAGGGGAGGAGATAATCATTGTTTCGTAGGAGTAGTGTGCCTGATTGTTTGAAAGGAAGTGGAGAATATCCTTTTCAAATGCAAATAAATCTGCTATACTCATACCATCATTGAAGAATTGGAGCGGATCAAAATGAAAAATATCTTGAATTTTGCTGTGGTGGGCGTGGGTGGTATCGGTCAGGGACACGTGAGCGGTGTAATAAAGGCGCCCAATGCCAACCTGGTGGCGGTATGCGACCCAAAGGGAGAGGAAATCTGGGAATACCGAAAGAAATATTTCCCAAAAGAATTAATTCCCGACGTACCGCTGTTTACCGATTATGAGGAAATGCTGCAATCGGTCGAACTGGATGCAGTAGTACTCTCCACTCCGGACGTGATGCATCTGCCCATGGCGGTACGAGCCTTCGAGTTGGGTATTGATGTGCTTTGCGAAAAGCCCCTGACATTGACCCGGGAAGAAGCCCTCGAAATGATGAATGCCGCAAAGCAGTATGGCAGACGCTTCTTTGTGGGACAAATTTGCCGTTTTTCCCCTGCCTTCCAAAAAGCCAAGGAACTTTTGGATTCGGGCATCATCGGTGACGTATTCTGCGTGGAATCCCAATACGTACATGGCTGTCACGAGGACCTGCCGGCGGAAAACTGGCGCAAAAATCCACCCCGGCACGCCACCTCCTGCGGCGGATGCCATGCCATTGACCTGGTTCGCTATATGATCGGTGATCCGGAGGAAGTATTTGCCTACGGAAATCGGCTTTGCCGCACAGATTGGGAAGTGGAGGATTGCAGTGAAACCCTGATGAAGTTTTCTGGTGGTGCCATCGGCCGGGTGATGACTTCCCTGGGGAATATATATAAATACTCAATGAAAACCTTGATCTTCGGTACAAAGGGCACCATCGAGGCCAACAACGTGGAGGACACCGTTTTAGTCTATACCAGAGACGAAAACAAGGTGATTTCCGAAAGCGAATACAAGGTGGATATCAATTCCCACAATGCACTGGAGGAAATCCAGGATATGTGCGAGGCCATTCTCTTTGGGAAAAAGGTCTGTCACGAGGGCATTGAGGGCGTGAAAACGGTATGCGTATGTGCTGCCGCCATTGCCTCTATTGCCAGTGGAAAACCAGAAAAGCCGGACTATCCGGTTATTGAGGAATAAAATATACAGCCATCGGGGATCCGATGGCTGTTTTTTATAGTAGGTTTAATAGTTCCGACAAGGAATTTACGATGCCATCCGGTTTTTGAGTTTCGGATTGGATGGATTGCATTCCGCCAAAGCCTTGCCGGATCCAAATGGTTTTCATCCCAACTGTCTTGGCAGGGTAAACGTCGTTGTCCAGTCGGTCCCCTACCATCAAAGCTCTTTCCGGAGGACACCCGGCTTCCTCAAGGGCGATTTCAAAAAGCCTGGGGTCGGGCTTCATCACTTGATGATCCCAGGAGGATATCACGTGGCTGAAATAGGATCGGATGCCGTATGCCTCCAACCGTCCCGCAAGACCGTCGGTCTGGTTGGCGATAATTCCCAGGGTGTAACGGGCGGAAAGGGCTTCCAAAACTGGCACTGCGTCGTCGTACAAGCGCTCCAGATCATGCCGATAGGGTGCTACTTCGGTCAGGTGGTAGGTACTTACCACTGTCCGATACTGGGGCTTGTGGGCCAGGGAGGCCGCTATGATTGCTTGATATATATCTTCGGCAGAAAGGCCGAGCTTCCGGCATTCTGGGGTTTCGGCTTGTTCCAGACAGCGTTTTTCCCAAACCGCATCCTCATTCACCAGGGTGTAGCCCACGTCAAAAAAGATGTGTGTAATTTCCTTCATGTAAGTTACCTCCCTGATTTATTATAGCGTAAAAGGGAGGTGGAAGCAAGTGGTACGAAGAAAGACTTGACATTTGGCCGCTTCATGGCTATGATAGAGGTACAAAGGGGGATGAAATTATGAAATATTTGAAATTGCTGCCGCTTCGTGTCCTGGTGGGAGACGCGGAATATATGCCGGAGGAGCTTTCCCTGCAGTCGTCCCGGGAAATACGGGATCTGGGGGATGGGCTATATGAGATCTTAGACAGGGTGAAGAACCTGGGGGACAAGCCCCAAAGCTTTGCCACCCTGGTGGAGGCCGAAACCAATTACAAACCCACCCACACGGTGATTCCCTGTGTTTCCTATAACGGCAACGAATTTGGAAAGGGACTGGAGCCCAAGGGATTGACCAAAGATGGCAAGCCCTGGGTCTTTGCTTATGACCGGGAGGGAATTCCGGCTTGTACCCTGTGCGAAAACGAGGTAAGCGCCACCGCTATGTTTGCTGGGACGATGGATGAAACCTCCCTGGTTTCATCCTGTTCCCTGGTGAAAACCGAGACGGGTATGTGCCATCGGGTGATCCGGCCTGACAGGGAGACGCCGGTTTGCTACATCGGCAGGGATGAGTATGATGAGGGATATATCAGGCAGTTTACGCTGGCCCCCGGGGAAAGTCTGTGCCACACCACCCTGATTTGGGAAGGAGACCCCAAATGGGAAAACTTCGGTATGGCATCTCTGATGGACCGAATCGCCGCCTACTACGACGTAAAACGAGAGGCGGCCCCCGATTTTCACACCCTGTGGAAGGCTGGTATCGCCTACGCCAAACGACTTCTTACAAACTGCGAAGGGAAGGGACACCGGGCTTTTATCATAGGATTGATTCCTGATGATAAAGACGGATTTGTTTACCGGGGAGATCGGCTCTACGAACTGGGCTGGTGCGGACAAAATGCCCTCTATGCCCGCATGTTCATCCGAAACGGTATCAAATATGGGGAACCCGCCGACCTGGAGGCCGGGCTTGAGGTGCTGGACGGCTTTGTGAACCGGTGCACCTTTGAGAATGGTCTCTACACCGTGAATTTGCGGCTGGGACGGGACGAAGATGCCGTGTCAGACGTGTGCAACCTGGGTTGGGGTGCCTACGAGCTCCTATTGACTTACCGCACGTTAAAAGAAGCCGGGATAGAACGGGAGGAGTACAAGGCCTGCGCCCTGAAGCTTTGCGATTTCTTTGCGGAGCATTACTCCGGCGAATTTGGCTTCGGAAAGTCCTGGACCATGGATGGTAAATGCGTGGATCAAGGGGGGAGCATTGGCGGTTTTCTGCTGCCGGCATTCCTGGAGGCTTACCGGGAGACCGGGGAGGAAGCCTATTTGGAAACTGCCGAAAAAGCATTTGATTTTTACGCCAAGCGGGATATTGATAAGTTTGCCTGCTCTGCCGGGGCCTTGGATACGGTATGTGTGGACAAGGAAACCTCCATGCCTTTCATCCGGGCGGCGATTCAGCTTTATGATGCTACCGGTAAGGCCGGCTATCTGACCTACGCCCGGAAAGCAGCCTACTATTTCCTGTCCTGGATGTATTTTTACGATGCGCTTTATGATCCCGAAACCGATTTTACGGTCTATGGCTATCACACCAAAGGGGGGACCGCAGTTTCGGCACAACACCATCACATCGACCCCTACGGGGCCATGATCGTGCCGGATCTTGTCAAGCTGTCCGATCTGACCGGGGAGGACTTCTGGCGCTGTGCGTCGATTTGGATTCTGCAAAACGCTTCCCAGCTTCTCAGCGATGGAAAAACTCCCATTCGGGGACGGGTACGGCCCTATGGGGGGCAAAATGAGGCTTTCCTGCATTGTCGGTGGGGCCAACCGGATTACAAAAAAAGTGCTGACCAGATCCGGGGGACCATCAACGACTGGCTGGTGGCCTGGCCCTCCGCCTTCCGGCTGGGTGCGGTGGCCGATATGGAGGACCTTGGTTTGAAATTCTAAAAAATGAAAGAGTCGAACCTACAGGTTCGGCTCTTTTTATAGTGGGAAATGCTTGACAACCCTTCGGATTTCATATATAATATAGTTAGCATAGGGTAACTACTTTCGATGCAGGAGATTTATCATACATGACGTTACGGGATTTGAAAATCAACCACAGCGCTACCATTGCCCGGGTGGGGGGCGAAGGTTCCCTGCGACAGCATTTTCTGGATATGGGTCTGATCCCCGGAGCTGAGGTTACGCTGATCAAATATGCCCCCATGGGGGATCCTATGGAGATCCACATCCAGGGCTATTCTCTGACCCTGCGCCTGGAGGATGCAGAAAAGGTGGATCTGTTTACCGAAACGGTGGTTCCGGCAGAGCTTGGAAAACATAAATCAGCAAAAAAGAGCCCGGAACGAGAGCACCCCGGACTCGGCGAAAATGGAAAATACCATGTGAAGGCGGATGAAAGCCCCCTGCCCACGGGGACCACTTTGACCTTTGCCCTGGCAGGGAATCAGAACTGCGGGAAGACCACCCTGTTCAATCAACTGACCGGATCCAATCAGCACGTGGGGAACTTCCCGGGTGTCACGGTGGATCGCAAAAGCGGTGCCATCCGTGGGCACAGCGATACCGAAGTAACCGATCTCCCCGGTATTTATTCTTTGTCCCCCTACAGCAGGGAGGAATTGGTGTCCCGGGAATTCATTCTCAGCGAAAAACCCACCGGGATCATCAACATTGTGGACGCCACCAACATTGAACGCAATCTATATCTGACCATGCAGCTCATTGAATTGGGAATCCCCATGGTGTTGGCCCTGAATATGATGGATGAAGTCCGTGGAAACGGTGGTTCCATCGACATCAACGCCATGGAGGAAATGTTTGGTGTGCCGGTGGTTCCCATTTCGGCGTCCCGCAATGAGGGTGTGGCGGAACTGGTGGATCATGCCATCCATGTGGCACAATTCCAGGAACATCCCGGCAGACAGGATTTCTGTGACAGTTCGGACCACGGCGGGGCAGTACATCGCTGTTTGCACGGCATCGTCCACCTGATCGATGATCATGCCAAGGCGGCGGGAATCCCCACCAAATTTGCCGCCAGCAAGCTGGTGGAGGGGGACGAGCGCGTGCTGGAGGCCCTTCGTCTTACCGACAACGAAAAGGAAATGCTGGAGCATATCATCACCCAAATGGAGGAGGAGCGCGGTCTGGACCGGGCGGCTGCCATTGCCGATATGCGCTTCGCCTTCATCTGCAAGGTGTGTGAAAAAACCGTACATAAGCCCCGGGAAAGCAAGGAGCAGATCCGTTCGGGGCGCCTGGATAAATTGCTGACCGGGAAATACACCGCCATTCCGGCGTTTGTGCTGATTATGGCGGCGGTGTTCTGGCTTACCTTCAACGTGATCGGTGCCTGGCTCCAGGGGCTCCTGGAGGGGGGCATTGAGTGGCTCACCGGTCTGGTGGACAGCCTGCTGACCAAGTGGGGAATCAATGAAGCCCTGCACTCCCTGGTGATTGATGGGGTGTTCAACGGGGTGGGGAGCGTCTTGAGTTTTATTCCTGTGATCGTGACCCTCTTCTTCTTCCTGTCGCTTCTGGAGGACAGCGGCTACATGGCCCGCATTGCCTTTGTTATGGATAAACTTTTGCGGAAGATCGGCCTTTCGGGACGAAGCATTGTACCCATGCTGGTTGGCTTTGGTTGTACCGTGCCGGGAGTGATGGCCAGCCGGACCTTGCCCTCCGAGAGGGACCGCAAAATGACCATTCTTTTGACTCCCTTCATGAGCTGTACCGCAAAGCTTCCCATTTACGGCTTCTTTGCTTCGGTGTTTTTCCCGGAATACAGCGGTCTGGTGATGGTGGGACTTTACTTCCTGGGTATTGTGGTGGCAGTTTTGATCGCCCTGCTTTCCAAAAACACCATGTTCAAGGGAGAAGCAGTTCCCTTCGTCATGGAACTGCCCAACTATCGTATGCCCGGGGTGAAAAACGTTGCCTTCCTCCTGTGGGATAAGGCCAAGGACTTCCTGCAGAGGGCTTTCACGGTGATCTTTTTGGCTACCGTGGTGGTGTGGTTCCTGCAGAGCTTCGATTTCCGATTGAATTTGGTGGTGGATTCCAAGGACAGCATTCTGGCAGTGATCGCCGGGGTGATTGCTCCCATCTTTAGCCCACTGGGCTTTGGGGATTGGAGGGTGTCCACCGCGCTGATTGCCGGCTTTATGGCCAAAGAAAGCGTGGTATCCACCCTGACGGTGCTTGCGGGGCCGGGGACTGCGTTTGAAAGTATCCTGACGCCCCTTTCCGCCATGGCACTTCTGGTATTCTGTCTGCTGTATACCCCCTGTGTGGCGGCGGTGGCCTCCATCAAACGGGAAATGGGCGGTAAGTGGGCCTTCGGTGTGGTGGTCTTCCAGTGCGTTGTTGCCTGGTTCTTTGCGCTGCTGATCCGGATGGTTGGCATGATGCTCGGTGTCGCCTAAAACCAATAGAAAAAGACTACCCCTATGTGGATGTTTTCATCCACGTAGGGGTATTTTTGACGGATGATATTGACGGAAGAAAGGCTTTGTGATAAAATAAAGAAAATACGAATGTGTTGGAATCTATGCTTTTTCATACCAAGGAGGATACAAAATGACGAAAATCAATGTAATCTCTGGCTTTTTAGGAGCCGGAAAGACCACCTTTATTAAACGACTCATCGGTGAAGTGTTCCAGGGGGAAAAGCTGGTTCTGATCGAAAATGAGTTTGGTGAAATTGGCGTAGACGGCGGATTTCTGCAGGATGCAGGGATCCAGATTACCGAAATGATTTCCGGTTGTATTTGCTGCAGCCTGGTGGGTGATTTTACCCTGGCCTTGAAGGAAACCATCGAACGTTATACCCCCGATCGGATTCTGATTGAACCCTCGGGTGTGGGAAAGCTTTCCGACGTGATTGCGGCGGTAGACCGAATTGGCGACCAAGCCATTGCGGTGGATACCTGCATTACCGTGGTGGATGGCACCAAGTGCAAGCTCTATCGCAGAAACTTTGCCGAGTTCTACGTGGATCAGATCCAACACGCAAATTGCATCCTGATGACCCGCACCGATAAGGCGAGCGAAGCAAAAATCGAGGAAGCGGTCAAGATTATCCGGGAAATAAATGGGGAGGCCAACATCATTACCACCCACCTGTCTCTTTTGAGCAAGGAACAGATCATGGAGGCCTTCCGGGAGAATACCATGGAAGCGACTCTTCTGGAAGAGACGAAAAAGGCCCATGCGCACCACCATCATGACCATGACGAGGAATGCGAGTGCGGTTGCCACGAGCATCACCACGAGCACCATCATCATGACCATGATGAGGAATGCGAATGCGGTTGCCACGAGCATCACCACGAGCACCATCATCATGACCATGATGAGGAATGCGAATGCGGCTGTCACGAGCATCACCACGAGCACCATCATCATGACCATGATGAGGAATGCGACTGCGGCTGTCACGAGCATCATCACGAGTACCATCATCATGACCATGATGAAGAATGCACTTGCGGTTGCCAT
>JAFYNU010000127.1 GCA_017547975.1 Clostridia bacterium | reverse complement strand
TCTTCGCAACGGGCGGTGGTGTTGATGAGCACCGCCAACTGATCGGGCAGAGCGCCCACGGCAACCGCTTCCAGGGAATCCTTGCTGGCAACCACGGGAACCTCCACGCAGCACCCATAGGGCAGGTTGTCAATGAGGTTGAAGTTACGGACGTTGCCGTTGAACTTGAAGATGGTGTTGTCCCCAAAGGCGGCATTGAAGATGTAGGCGGCGTATTCGGCTCCACGCTTCAGATCCACTTCTTCGTCCGGCTTATTCAGGAAGTCGGTGATGTCGTTACGCCAGGTGTCCTTGCGCTTGGTGTATTCGTCCAGAATGTAGGAATGGATACCCGGATTCCAGTTGGTGCCGTGAGTGCAGTATTTTTCGATCAGATCGGGGCGCTTGCGGTACCAGGCCACGTATTCGCTGTTGTGGCCGCTGGATTCGGTGACGTAGTAATCCAGATTCAGGAACATATTGTTGCGGATCTGCTCGGCGTTGAGGATTTCGGGATCCTTCATGGCTTCCTTCAGAAGGGGATACATATCCTTGCCATTCCATTTGAGATCCAGGTAGAAGGCCTGATGGTTCACGCCGGCGCAGGTGTAGGTCACGTCCTTGATATCGGCGCCAACCCACTTGGCCAGCATTTCGGCGGTGCCCTGTACGCTGTGGCACAGACCGGTGATCTTCAGGTTGGGGAATTTTTCCTGCATGGCCCGGCAGAGCATGGCCATGGGATTGGTGTAGTTCAGAAAGATGGCAGTGGGGCAATACTTTTCAATGTCGGCGCAGATATCCAGCATGACAGGGATGGTGCGCAGGGCACGGAAAATGCCGGAGGGGCCCCGGGTATCCCCCACGTTAATGTCGATGCCGTACTTTTTGGGGATGAGGATATCGTGCTTCCAGACCTCCACGTCCCCGGAGAGGATGGTGCAGAGGACGCCGTCGGCCCCCTTCAGAGCTTCCACCCGGTCGGTGGTGGCGGTGACCTTAGCGGGATAGTTGCCGGCCCGGACGATCTTTTCGCAGGCCTGCTGGATGTAGCCAAGGCGCTCCTCGTCGATATCCATCAATGCGATTTCCGCATCCCGGAAGGCAGGGAAGGTCAGAAGGTCCTTGACAAGTGTGCGGGTAAAGCCGAAGCTGCCGCCGCCGATAAATGCAAATTTCTTCATGTTATTCTCCTTTCGCCGTTTGGCTGATGGGTACAGTTTACCATAATACCTTCGGTTTGTCTACAAATTTTTGTAACTTTTTATGTAACTCCCGGTGGGTTTCCCCAAGCCGGGAATCGCCTCAAAGATAGGGTCGGATATCCACCGCAAGCTGTTCTTCCAGGCGGATCAGGCGCTTGGCAATATCCTTGGTGGGCTCGTCCGCCGCCTGATATTGATTCAGGTAGCGGGACAGCGACTTGACCCCCATGTTGCACCCATCGGTCATCAAATCGGCCACGGTGGCATCAGAGTCCTCCATGCCCAGCATGACGTTGGTTTTCATCCAGGACATGCCCCGGGCAATGGGGTTGGGGTCTTTGCCATCGTCCCCCAATCGGTCCAGGGCGGCCTGGAGCTCGGTATCCAGCTTGTCGTGGGCCGACTTGCAATCGGCAAGCAGTTTGCGGAATGTTTCATTCTTCACGTGGCCGATCACTTCCCCAATGGAAGCCACCCCCATGCGGATTCCGGCATCGCATTCCCGAAGCAATTTGATGGTATCCTGTTCGATCATATTCAGTCTCCTTTCGAATTCTTCCCCACCAGTATCCCCCGTTTGCCCCTCTTTCATCCCTTGAAAAGGGTAGCAGGATGTGGTATACTGGGTTACACCAAACCATATACTAACAGGGAGCAAACGATATGGAACTCAAGAATTTGAAGATCAATTTTTTAGGCGACAGCATCACCGAAGGACACGGTGTTGCCCAGGCGGAAAACCGTTTCGTCAATCGGGTCGCCGCCATGACCGGTGCCATTACCCGTAACTACGGCGTGGGAGGCACCCGCATTGCCCGCCAGACCAACCCCTCCGCAAACGACGTTTGGGATCGGGACTTTATTGCCCGGGCCGAAAAAATGGATGACGACGCCGATATCGTGGTGGTTTTCGGCGGCACCAACGACTTTGGTCACGGGGACGCCAAGCTTGGCACCATGGCTGACCGGGATATTTTCACCTTCTACGGCGCTACCCATACCCTTATCACCAATTTGATTGCCAAGTACCCCGAAGCCCAGATCGTCATCATGACCCCGCTCCATCGCCTGAGCGAGGACGTTACCGTCAATGAGATCGGTCTCCCCCTGGAAACCAACCTGGAAGGCTACGTGAATATCATCAAGGAAGTGGCCCGCTACTACTCTATCCCGGTACTGGACCTCCATGCCGTTTCGGGTATGCAGCCCAAGGTGGACGTAATCAAGGATCGCTACATGCCCGACGGGCTCCACCCCAACGATGCAGGACACAAGCTCCTTGCGGATAAGATCGTTGGTTTCCTGAAGGCCCTGTAATTATTCATTCAAGGAGTCAACATGAAAAAAGCCCCCATCAGCAAATGGATATTTCTCATCTATCTTCTTTTGATGGTGTGGCTTCTATTGGGTGAGCGTCTCCTTGCCCCCTTTCCTTCGGGCGGGCAAAACCTCATTCCCTTCTCCACCATTGCCTCCCAACTTGCATTATTGAAGCGGGGCAGGTATTACCTGCGCTTCGCCATGGTCAATCTGGCGGGCAACCTTCTCATGTTCCTCCCCCTTGGTTATCTTCTTCCCCGCACCTTCCCCCGATTCCGGAAGTTTCTTTCCTTTTTCCCGTTGGTGGTTCTCTCCCTTCTTTTGGTGGAGGGAATCCAGTATATAACCATGCTGGGAATTGCCGACGTGGATGACGTCATTTTGAACCTGTTTGGTGCTTTGATGGGGTTTGGGCTTTTCAAATTCACCTCAAGGCAACCAGCCACATAAACGTATACGGAGGATACCATCATGAAAGATCAAAATTGCGGTTACTGCATGGGCGGCGAGATCCTGGCGGGTTTCGGCATCAAGATCTGCGACCTGCGGGTCAGCCAACTCATTCTGTTCAAGGAGCAGAGCCATCCCGGCCGGGTCATCGTGGCCTACAAGGATCACGTTTCCGAGCTGGTGGATATCAGCGACGAGAAACGTAACCTCTTCTTCGCCGACGTGGCCCAGGCGGCAAATGCCATTCACAAGGCCTTCTCCCCCGACAAGGTCAACTACGGCGCCTACGGGGACGGGGGCTGCCACCTGCATTTCCACCTGGTCCCCAAATACAAGGACGAATTCGAATGGGGTACCCCCTTCGCCATGAATCCCGGTAAGACCCTGCTTTCGGATGCAGAATATGCCGACATGATCGAAAAGATCAAGGCGGCATTGTAAATACGCATCAAACAGCCCCTGACCTCTGGTCAGGGGCTGTTTTGTTATTCCTCAATAAAACGGAATATGGGACGCTATGAGATCAAGCTATTCATCAAGGTCTCAATTTCCACCGAAGTATTGTAATTACCATAGGAATATAGAAAATGGAATGGGGGTTCCTCAAGAATATTTTCAATGATGGCATCTCCATCTTCATATCTTACTTGCTTTCCAATTCGCACCTCGGTATAAATCTGTTCCTTGCCTTCTACCTGATCCGGATTTGTTCCCAGATCAGGTGCAGTTTCAAATACAAATGCATAGGTTCCATTATGGAAATCGAGAAGCATAGTTTTACCACCGAGGAAGTTCGAATAGGCGGTCAATGCATCAAACAAGATTTCACCATATTCTTCCTCCCCAAAAGGCTTTTCATATTCCGGGGAGGAGACGCATGCCCGCAGATTTTCCACCGCCAAAAGAGACGCTATCTTTTCCAAGGTAGTTTCATCGGTAATATCAAAGGAACCGTCCGAATAGGTCACGGTAATTCTGTCGGTCAGGGGGTTATAC
>JAFYNU010000126.1 GCA_017547975.1 Clostridia bacterium | reverse complement strand
CATCCTGCTCCCAAAGCAGGCGCGCTTCCAACTGCGCTACACCCCGATATGCAATTTTTTGAACGCCTTAATAGAATACCACAATTCATGCAAAAAAGCAAGCGAAAATCCGCCGCAGGAGAGATTTCCTGCGGCGGATTGGCATTTGCGCTTATTCTTCGATTTTGGCCTTGCGGGAGGTGATGGACTTGACCTTGTCCATGTCCAGCTTGGGCTTGCGGCCGTAGGTGTAGAGACCGTTTTTCTCCTGCTCCACGTCGTAGAGCTGGGTGTAGCACAGGCCCATGATGTCGGGGTTGTCCAGAAGCACGTCGGTGTAGTTCTTGTAGCGCTCCAGGAGCTCCTCCTTGGACTTGGGGGCGTCGCCATAGCCCCAACCGGCTTCCTCGCCTTCCTCGATCCAGCGGAATCCGCCGTATTCGCTGACAAAGACCGGCATACCCACGGTGAAGGGCTGTACATCCCCTTCGTTGCGGCGGATCTGGTCGTTGACAATACCCTCGGAAATTTTGGCATAGTTGGTGCTGAAGCGGGCAAAGTCGGGGTCGTAGTCATGCACGTCGTAGATTTCCATGCCGGCAATATGGTAGTTGCCGCTGGCGGCGATGCAGGGACGGGTGGGGTCGGCGGCCTTGGTGGCCTTGTAGAAGCTTTCCAGGGCACGATGCTCGCTGGTGAGCTCGTGGTAGCCCCAGGTTTCGTTCACCGGGCACCAACCAATCACTGCCGGGCTGTTGAAGTCACGATCCAACACTTCCAGCCATTCGCAAAGGAAGTTTTCCACCGCCACGGGATCGGTGTAGGACATGCCCCAGTTGCCGTGTTCGCCCCAAACCAGGTAACCCGCCTTGTCGCAATGATACAGGAAGCGCTTTTCAAACACCTTCTGGTGGAGGCGGGCGCCGTTGAAGCCGCAGGCCATGGAAAGCTCCACGTCACGCTTGAGGTCCTCGTCGGTCTTGGCGGTGTAGATGCCGTCGGGGTAGAAGCCCTGATCCAAAACCATGCGGAGGAACAGGCTCTTACCATTAAAGAGGAACTTATTGCCCGAAAGCTCCACCGAGCGAAGGCCGAAGTAGCTCTTAACCATATCGTCCCCAAAGGTAAGCTCCAGGTCATAGAGATTGCCGACACCGACTTCCCACAGGTGGCGTTCCGCCAGGGAAATCTGCAGGGCAAACTGGCCGCCGCTGGTCTTGGCGGTGGCGCCGCCCATGAGGCGGCCTTCGAAACTGGCTTTGGCGGAAACGGTACCGTTGCCCTCCACCTTGCCCAGGATGGTCAGGCGGTTATTTTCGATATCCGGATAGTATTTGGCGTCCTTGATGTAGGCTTTGGGGGTGAATTCCATCCACACTGTCTGCCAGATACCGGTGGTGCGGGTGTAGCTGCAACCATGGGAGGCATAGAGATCGCTCTGCTTGCCGCTGGGTTGGGCGATGGAACGGGTGTCGTCCTTCACCGCCAGGAAAATGACGTTTTCACCTTCCACAGCGTAGGCGGTGACGTCCGCCTTGAAGGAGGAGTAGCCGCCGATGTGGGTCATGACCTTTTTGCCGTTGACAAAAAGGGTGGCTTCAAAATCCACCGCGCCGAAGTGCAGGAAGACCCGGCCTGCCAGCTGTTCTGCCGACAGGGTGACCACCTTGCGGTAGACCACGCCGGGGATGAAATCCTTGTAGCCGATGCCCGACAGTTCACTTTCGGGGCAGAAGGGCACCTGGATGGTTTTGGGCAGGGACGGAGCCATATAAAGCTCCCGCTCAATGGCGGTAACACCGAAGTCAAAATCAAATTCCCATGCGCCGTTCAGGTTTTGCCATGCGGCACGTTCCCACTGGGGATTGGGATGCTCAGTACGATAGATCATAAGTCATCGGACTCCTTTTCGCTTGATACCACAAGTATACCCTGCCACACCGGGAAATGCAAGAATTTTTTTCATTTTTCCTTTGACATTTAGCCCGGTTTCTGTTACATTGTCTGTGTACCCTAAAACAATACAAAGGAGACTTTTTTGATGTATACACTCTACGGTGACGGCATCCACGATGATGCCCCGGCCATTCAGGAAATGATCGACAGCGCCGGCTGTGAGCTCGTCCTCCCCGCCCCCAAAAAGCACTATCTGATTGGAAAAAGTCTGGTGCTTCCCTCTCACTTTGCCCTGCGCCTTCCCCGCTATGCCGAGATCCGGCTGGCGGACGGGGCCAACTGTCCCATGGTCACCAATATTCTGCATCCCGATTACGCCGAAAGGCTTCCCGATTGGGCCAATCCCCTGTGCCGCCATCTGTGGCACCACGTGAACGCCTACTCCCCGGATATTTACGAGGAAGGAATCGAAATCACCGGGGGCATTTGGAACTTCAACAACATGAACCAGATCCCCAACCCCGAACAGGTGCAGGATTTTAGCAACGTGGGCTACACCGGGGACGGTATGTTTTTCTACTGCGTTCGGGGCATCCGTCTGGCCCACATGACCTTCAAGGATCCAGTACACTACGGCGCCACCTTCGACCGGGTGAGCGGCTTTACCATTGAGGACATCACCTTCGACTACAACTACGGAAACCCGGTGGCGGTGAATATGGACGGGGTCCACTTCAACGGCAACTGCCGCGACGGGGTCATCCGCAACCTGAAGGGGGCTTGCTACGACGATCTGGTGGCCCTGAATGCCCACGAAGGATCCCGGGGTCCCATCACCAACGTGCTGATCGACGGTCTGTTTGCCGAGGATTGCCACAGCGCCGTCCGGCTCCTGACGGTGGACGAATTGGTTTCCAATATTACCATCCAAAACGTCTACGGCAGCTATTACCAGTATTGCATCGGCCTTTCGAAATACTACCCCGGCGAATCCGCTCTGGGCTACGACGCCATCACCATTGAAAACGTCTATGCCCGCAAGGCACCCAGATACGAGGTGTACCAGAAGGGCACCAGCTACGTTTATCCCCTGATCTGGGTGCAGGATGACGTGGTGGTACGGAATTTGACCATCCGGGGCGTTCACCGCCGTGAAACCGACACCCCTGTGGAAACGGTGTACGTTGGCCGCAACACCCCGGTGGAAAGCATGATCCTGGAGGACATCACCACCACTAATACCACCGGAGAACCCATGCCCTTGCTGGTGAATCTGGGGCGCATCGAATCTCTCCATGCCTCCGCACTCTACCCCCACGGAGATCCCCTGATCGTGGGAGACGGGGAGATTGTGGAATGCCGGATGTAACCTCCGGCCTCTGTTCCCCGTCAACCCTACGGTTTTTTGCCGATTTCGGGGTCCAGCCCTATCGAGAGCCGGACCCGCTTCACCCCGGCTTGACATGACGTTCGGTGTGATGTAAAATGAAATTCTGATTTATACCAAAAGGAAGCGCTGTCATGAAAATTTCCCCTGCCGCCCAAAATGCCATCCGCATCGGGATGCTCTGCTCGGTATCCTATCTCGCCGTCTATATCGCCCGTAACCTTCTTGGTGCCGTTACCCCCCAAATGGTGGAGGACGGTTTTCGGGAAAGCTTCATTGGTCAGGTCTCCTCCCTGTATTTTATTTGTTATGCCCTGGGACAGCTGGTCAACGGAGCCATCGGCGATAAAATCAAAGCCAAGTGGATGATTTCCCTGGGTCTTTCCGGGGCAGGCATCATGAATCTGCTCTTTTCGCTTTACGCTGCCACCCCCGCCGCCGCCATGGTGGCCTATGGGTGTAACGGTTACTTCCTTTCCATGATCTATGGACCCATGACCAAGGTGGTTTCGGAAAACACCGAACCTCTTCATGCCACCCGTTGCAGTCTGGGTTACACCTTTGCGTCCTTCTTCGGTTCCCCGGCGGCAGGTCTTCTTGCCTCCTTCCTGCCCTGGCAGGGAGCCTTCCACGTCAGCAGTATGGTTCTTTTCCTGATGTCGCTGGTGGTTGTCTTTGCCTTCTCTCTGCTTGAGAAAAATGGCATCGTCAAATATGGTCAATACAAGGCAAAAAAAGAACCGCACGGCAACCTGAAGGTTCTTTTCGAACACCGTATCGTCAAATTTTCTCTCATTTCCATCCTGACGGGGGTAGTTCGTACCTCGGTGGTATTCTGGCTTCCCACCTATGTTTCCCAGCATTTGGGCTTTTCTCTAAAGGCCTCCTCCGGCATTTTCACCGCCGCCACCCTGGTGATTTCGGCCACCACCTTCATTGCGGTCTACACCTACGAGAGGCTTGGTCAGGATATGGACGAGACCATCCTCCTGTTTTTCTCCTGTTCGGTTATTTTCTTCCTGTTAACCTACTTCGTGGCCCCGCCTGCCATCAATATCATTTGCCTGGTTTTGGCAATCATGTCCTCCAACGGGGCGGCCTGTATGCTATGGAGCCGCTATTGCCCCAGCCTGCGGGACACCGGTATGGTTTCCTCGGCCACCGGCTTTTTGGATTTTCTGAGCTACATGGCAGCGGCCGCCGCCAATTTGATCTTTGCCGATGCGGCAAGCGCCATCGGTTGGGGGAATCTCATTCTGGTGTGGTTGGGCTTGATGGTCATCGGTGTGATCGTCGCCCTGCCCCGCACAGAGAAAAAAGCTTGATTTGTATCCCCGACCGGTATATTATAGACACAAATTCAGGAAATGAGGGATTTTCGTATGCCCGATGATTTTGAAGTAAAGCCCCGGATTCCAAGTGAAAAAGAAAACCAGTCCGATGATCCCCGGTTGGCACGGTTTGGCCCGGATATCAACCAATCCGACAAGCAGAATGCAGAGTCCGAATATATGATGCCGAACATGGATGCTTCCGGTCCCAAGCGATGGAGTTGTCTTGGGTGCCTTGGTATTCTTCTCCTTCTGATTGGATTGGGTCTTGCTTTCTTTCTTTGGATTTTGCCTGCCATTCGATAATGATGAGGTGATTGTATGAAATTTTTCGCCACCCACGGAGAGCGCCCCGTCCGCCTTTCGGAGGCTACCCGGCGCTTTGCATTTGATTCCCTGAACCACAAATACGGCCTGATGACCAAGGGAACCATGGCGGTAGCCATGGATGACTACCCCGGTTTTGCCAACCTGTCCCCCCTTGGAAAATATGACGCTGCCATCCGCAAGATCGTCACCGATGCCCCCATCCGCATTTGTGACGGGGAGCGCCTTTCGGGCGCCGCCACCCTGGGGCTTGCCATCTCCCACCGGATTCCCGCCACCTTCGGCGGGGAAGCCATCTGCAGTTCGGTGAGCCACCTGACCATCGATTTTGAAACGGTACTCAAAAAGGGTGTCAACCACCTGATTGCCGAAACCGAAGCCTCCCTCAAAAAGTACGCCGGTACCGAGCGGGAGGAATTCCTCCGTTCCTGCATGGCGTCCTTCGAAAGCTTCCGAATTTACCGCAAGCGCTATCTTGACGCCCTGGAAGGGAAGGCAGAATACGCTGAAACCTACAAAAATCTGCAAAAAGTCCCCTTCTCCCCCGCCGAAAGCTTTTACGAAGCGGTGCAAAGCCTTTGGTTCACCTTCGCCTTCGTGCGGCATTGCGGCAACTGGCCAGGCATTGGCCGCATCGACTGGCTCCTTGGCCCCTATTTGAAAGAGGATCTTGCCCGCGGCATCCTGACCCTGGAGGAAGCCCGGGAAATTCTGGCCCACTTCTTCATCAAGGGGTGCGAATGGATCTGCGGCGGGGATTACGGCAGCGGCGACGCCCAGCATTACCAGAATCTCCTGCTGGCGGGCGTGGACGAGGATGGCAACGAGGTGACAAACCAGGTCACCTACCTGGTGCTTGACATTCTGGAGGAATTCGGCATCAGCGATTTTCCCACCACGGTGCGCCTGAACCAAAATACCGATGAAGCCCTCCTTCGCCGGATTGCCCAGGTTCTGCGGCTTGGGGGCGGTGCCCTTGCGGTTTACAATGAGGATTTGATCATCGAATCGCTGGTGGAATATGGCTACGAGCTTCGGGAGGCCCGCAAATTTGCCAACGACGGCTGTTGGGAGGTACAGATTCCCGGCAGAACCTTCTTCATTTACACCCCATTCGACTCTCTGGCTATTCTTCAGCAAAAAACCCTGAAGGGCTATGATGAAGAGGTAGATTATCCTGATTTTGAAAGTCTGTACCAGGCATTCCTTCGGGATATCCGTATCCAGGTTCAATCCATCGGTGACGACCGAAAACGGGCGTTTCTTTCCACAGGGGTCCCCACCAAGGATTGGAAGTGGCGTCCCGCCACCCCCTGCACCATTGTTTCGATTTTTGAGGGCGGATGTATTGAAAAGGGACTTTCCTACTTTGAAGGCGGCCCGGTATACAACGTGGTCTCCCCCCACATCGGCGGTCTGCCCGACAGCGTCAACAGCCTGTACGCCATCAAAAAGCTGGTATTTGACGACAAAAAGATCACCTTCCCTGACCTGATGAAGCTCCTCCGCTCCAACTGGGAGGACGATCCCCTGATGGCCAAATATGCCGCGGGCCACTACGTCTACTTCGGCAACGACAACGACGAGGTGGATGAGATTGCTTCCCGCATCATCAACGACTTCGCCGATCTGTGCGATTCCCTCAACGGCTCCTGCGGCTACCGCTTCCCCGCCGGGGTCAGCACCTTTGGCCGTCAGATCGAGTGGTCTCCCACCCGGATGGCTACCCCCTTTGGCAAGAGTGCCCACCAGATCCTTTCGGGCAACTTCTCCCCCACCCCCGGCACCGACAAGGAGGGTGCCACCGCCATTATCAAGAGTTACACCAAATCCAACCTCCACCGCACGGTTTCCGGGGCGGCACTGGACATCAAGCTCCTGCCCTCCGCTGTGGAGGGAGAGACCGGTCTCACCTCCCTGGTGGCCCTGATGCGGGGCTTTGTGGCCCTTGGGGGGCATTTCATGCAGCCCGACGTGGCCGACACCGCCCTGCTTTTGGAAGCCCAGAAGCATCCGGAAGATTACCAGAACCTTTCGGTCCGTGTTTCCGGTTGGAACGCCCGCTTCGTCACCCTGAACAAGGAGTGGCAGGACATGATCATCGGCCAGATGGGCACAAGAGTGTAAAGTGATCCCCCAAAAACAAACAGCCGCCAGCAGGCGGCTGTTTTTTGGTTGGACATTCATGTATTGGAAAGAACTGCAGAACGCAGATGCATCAATCCAGCATATCTTCCAGAACGACGCGGACTGCGCCGTTATCCGGATATACGAATACGGCAAAGTCGGTCTGGTCGCCGTTGCGGATACGGTCCACGACCCAGTTCCCCTCTGCATCGAAATGGCCCTCTTCCACATGGAGGTAGTCGAGTGCATGTTCAAACTGATAATCCTGCTGAGGGACCTTGTACCGGGTGAGGTGAGGATTGGTTCTGAACTGCAGGGTAAAGGCCGATCCGCAGACGAAGAATTCATTCTTATCGGTTTGGATGACGAGGCCACGGCCACGCTTGGTGTAGGCATCCTGTTTTGCACCGTGACGGTAGTCGCCGCCGCGGGCATAATCACCGAAGACGGCACGCAACTGCCAGCCATCGGCATAGATTTTGGCATCCATGGCGAACTCCTCCTGAATGACGGCATGGATCTTGTCGGTTCCGCGGTATTTGGCAAGGAGCGGCGCGATCGCATTCATGCACTGGAAGTTTTCGTGCATCGGGCGAGCCGATTCCTTCAAATTCCAGTTCTCGTCCAGCAGGCTTTCGGCACCAAAAATGTGAACCCCGGTCAACCCGTCTTCTGCGATCGCACGGTAGGTTCCCAATGCGTGCGGCATACCTGCCCCGGTCTCCGGGATGTAGAGCGGATTATCGTCCCGGTTATAGGTATGGCAAATCCGCTGGAACTGCGACTGTGCCGAAATGTAAACATCCGGGCAGATCATATCCAGATTGGGTGCAAACCAGCGCCAGAAGGCAAGATTCTTCATGACCGCCTCACCCGACGGGTAATCGGTTCCCGGAATCTCAAAACCGCCCTGCTGCCATACGTTGGTGTACATGGGGACGTTGTAGATGGATTTGCCTGCAACGGCCATTTTGTCCACGTAGCAAGCCATGCTGTAAGTTTGCAGGAGTTCGTCGCCCCGGCGACCGAACAGAGTCCACCAGTTGCCGTTTTCAACCGCACCGCACTCCTTCCATTCCCTCACGATCTGGTCGCATTCGTTTCCGGATTTGAGGGCGTCGATTACTTCCTGGGGAACATTGGCTTCGTATGCAGCCTGTGCCACTTCGCCAAAGTCACGGACGGTTCTGCCAACAATGCCAAGCTCGTTCTGAATCTGTACAGCAAGGACGGTCTTTTCGATTTCGTCTTCTTCACGGATGGTTTCCATCAGTTTGCAGAAAGCACGGCAATCGGCCTTGTGGGTTTCTTCACAGAAAGAAGAAAGGTTGGCGATCTGGTAGCCGTCATGGGTGCGGACGCGCCAAAAACGCTTATGGTCTGTTTTTACCCATTCCGGACTGTATTTCATGTGGCCGTTTTTCCAGGCACCAAACCACAGGAACACCAGCTTCAGACCCTGTTCCCGGGCTTTGCGGATGATCTCCTTCACAAGCCGGGTATCAAATTCGCCTTCCCTGGCTTCAAAGCGTTCCCAAGCTACAGCGAT
>JAFYNU010000010.1 GCA_017547975.1 Clostridia bacterium | reverse complement strand
GCAACCATTACCAACAAGCAGTATAATAGGGGCAAAACAACACCACCCGATGGGGGAGGAAAAAGCTATGAAATTCCTGATGTTTTCCGATTTGCATTATTATCCCGGCGTGTTTTACGGGGACGATCTGGAGATTGCCCGGTCGCTGATTCGGCGGGCGGTGGAGAATGGGTGCGAGTTCATGCTCCACGCCGGCGACCTGTGCCACGGCCCCTCCCTGGTACCCGAGCTGATGGAACTGCTGGATGCCTCCCCGGTGCCGGTCTACCATTGTCTCGGCAATCACGATACCGACAGTACCTCCCTGGCGGATACCCTGGCGGCCTACCACATGCCGGCGGGACACTACTTCTTCGACCAGGGGGACTACCGCTTCATCGTCATGGATCCCAACCATTGCCATCTGGATGGGGAATACGTCCATTACGACGTGGGCAACTACTACGCCACCCCCACAGCCCGGGACGCCACGCCCCCGGAACAGCTTGCCTGGATGGCGGAGGTTATCGATGCCGCCCCGGGACACTGCGTCATCCTCAGCCACTCCAGCTACGAGCGGGAGGACAATGCCAAGGAATACAGGGAATTCCAGAAAATCGTCCGGGAAGCCAACGAAAAGGTCCCCAATAAGGTGCTTTTGGTGATGAACGGACACCTGCACCGGGATCACCGGGCCATCGTGGACAACGTGCTCTACTGGGACGTGAACGCCGTCAACTACGACTGGGTGGCGGGGGGCGACCACACCGGCTACCCGGAGGAACTGACGAAAAAGTGGAAACTGCTCAATAACACCGTGGCCTACACCGCGCCCCTTTCGGCGGTGGTGACCATGGAGGGGAATCGCATCGAGATCGAGGGTTCGGCATCCGAAATGCTCCTGGGGGTCACCCGGGAAACCATCGGGCGGCCCCGGCTGGACAGCGCCGGACGGTCGGTGAGACCCCAGATCCAGTCCTGCAAGATCACGTTGGGGTGAGGGAAGAGAATATGAAAAATATCAACAGTCACGCCTATGAATACCAACTCCTTCGGGAAACAGTTCCCCAAATGGCCTGGCGGGAGGGGGAAGACCTTGCCGGGTGGCGGGCGGCTGCCAGGGAAAAGCTTGAGGAGCTTTTGGGCCTGCCCTTGAAGCAAACCGATGCGCTCCCCGCAATCGAATACGAGGAAGCCCGGGAGGGCTTCGTGGAATACCGTTTCACCATGGAAACCGAGCCGGGATACCACGTTCCCTGTCACCTTTGGATCCCCAATGGGGAGGAGAAGGCACCCTTGACCATCTGTCTGAGCGGACACGGCGGCGGTATGCACGTGGCTTTGGGCCGTGCGAAAAACGAAAAGGATGAAAGCGCGCTGTCCTCCTGGTACCATCGTGCCATGGCACCCCGGGCCATTCGGGAGGGAAGATGTGCCCTGGTGATCGAGGCCCGCAACTTTGGGGAAAGCAGTCTGGAAGGATATGGCACCAGTTGTACCGAGGCGGCGAAGATCGCCATCCTGATGGGGCGTACCCTCATCGGCGAGCGGGTTTGGGATGCCATGCGGATTCTGGATGGGGTGGCAGAATGTTTCCCCCGGGTGGATATGACCGATATCGTGGTCACCGGCAACTCCGGCGGCGGCACCGTAGCCTACTACCTGGCTTGTATGGATGAACGAATCGGCGCAGCGGCCCCCTCCTGTTCGGTGTGCACCTTCGAGGATTCCATTGCCGCCATGCCCCATTGTCTGTGCAACCACATCCCCTCCATTCGGAAATATTTTGAAATGGGGGACCTTGCGGGGCTGATCGCACCCCGGAAACTGGTGGTTGCCGCAGGGAAAGAAGATCCCATTTTCCCCATCCACGGGGTGAAAAAGGCCTTTGCCACCATCCAAAGCATCTATCAGGCATCGGGAGCGCCCGAAAACTGCGCCCTGGTGGTGGGAGATGGGGGACACCTGAATTATGCCGATCACATTTGGCAAAAGCTCCACGAAATGGGCGTATAGGAGTAGGAAAGCATGAAGCATTGTATTTTTGATCTGGGAAACGTGCTGTTCCGATTCGATCTGGAACATATCCTGGCCTATCGCTTTGCCCCGGAGGTGGCATCGGAGATCGCTCCCATCTTTTTCGACCGGAGGATATGGGACCGGATGGACGATGGCACCATCTCCGACCGGGATGCCAAGGATGCCATTTGCGCCCTGCTTCCCCCGGAATACCATCAGGGGGCCCGGGAGGTGTACGACGCCTGGCCCGATCTGCTTTACCCGGTGGCGGGCATGCCCGAGCTTGTTCGGGAGCTGAAGGAGCAGGGACACAAGCTTTACCTCCTTTCCAACATCAGCATCGGCTTTGTGGAGCAAAGCATGAAAAACCCCATGTACCGGGAAGTTTTCGACCTCTTTGACGGGCTGGTCTTTTCGGGGCCCATCGGCATCACAAAGCCCAAACCGGAAATTTTTGAATATTTGCTGAGTACCTATCACCTCCGGGCGCAGGATTGCATCTTCATTGACGACAGCCCGGTGAATACCGAAGGCG
>JAFYNU010000009.1 GCA_017547975.1 Clostridia bacterium | reverse complement strand
CTGCCAGAGGCTTCAGGTAGTCGGTCTCCACGGAGGCCTCGCTGAACCGCTCGTAAGCGCCGTAGGCAACGGCACGGTCGTAGATCTCCCGGTCATCCGTGTAAAGAATGCCGGCTTCTCCGATGGCCAGGGACTTGCCGGACATAAGGGAGGCGGCACCCACATCACCGATGGTACCCAGCTGTCTGCCCTTGTACAGACCGCCCTGGGCGTGGGAAACGTCCTCAATGACGATCAGATTGTGCTTCTTGGCAAAGGCCATGATGGCATCCATATCGCAGGGGTAACCGAAATAGTGCACCACCATGATGGCCTTGGTTCTGGGGGACAGGCAACGCTCCAGGTCGGTGGGGTCGATGGTGAGCATATCGGTGATGTTGCAGAAGACGGCGGAGGCGCCAAAGCCGGTGGCGGCTACCACGCTGGCCCAATAGGTCTTGGTGGGGCAGATGATCTCATCCCCGGCACCCAGGCCGATGGCAAACATGGCGGCTTCCAGGGAAAGGGTGCCGTTGTTGAAGGCCAGGGCGTATTCAGTGCCCTGCCAGGCGGCGAATTCCTTCTGGAATTCCAGGGTGATGTCGGTGCCGGAATACTTGTTGTTGCGTACCACGTCCAGGGCGGCGGCTTCATCCTCTTCGGTGATGATAGGCCACTTGAACAGGGCTTCGGGGGCGTCCTTTTGAATGACGGGAGTACCGCCTAAAATTGCGAGCTTTTCCATGATAGTCCTCCGTATATGTAATTGATTTTATTCGTCCAAACCAAGGAGTTTGGCGGCGTTGCCGCGAACGATCTTGTAGTAGGTTTCTTCGCTGATGGCACCATCTGCCACCAGACCGTTCAGGAATTCCTCCCGCTGGTATTGGTGCTGATTGTTGGTGGCGCATACGTCCAGGCCCAGGTAGATCCGGTCGGCAAATTCGGTCAGGAAGGATGCCGCATACTCGGGATCCCGGCTCATGGCGTTGTGGCCCGAGCCCGCCGAAAGGTCGCAGTAAAGGTTGCCGTATTCCCGCATGAGCTTGGGAAGCCTGCCTTCCCGCACCTTGCCGGGAGGATAGGTGTTGCGGTTTTCCTGGGTCACGTCGTCGGAAATTTCAGCCCAGAAGGGCTGGCTGTGACCGATGAGCTTCAGGTCGGGGTGCTTTTTCAGCATTTTTTCAATGCGGGGAAGCCCCACCTCGTCAATCAGGCCGTAGCAGTTGGCTTCCTGGGGACCGATGTGGATGATCACCGGCAGGTCACAGGCCGCCGCATGGGCAAACAGGTTGTCCACGTGGGGGTCATCGGCATACAGGTGGGAGGTCATTTCCCCTACCCCCTTGGCACCAAGGGCCTTGTAATGGTTCAGAAGGTAGGAAAGGTCCGCCTTGGGATCCTGGGTCTGGGCTCTGGGGTCCACGTTGCAGAACCAGCTGAACCGATCGGGATATTCCCGGGCCAGGGAGATCACGTCCCCATTGGAAAACTGATCCCATTGGCATTCGGGGGAAATGATGGGCAACAGGATGCCCCGCTCGATATTGAGCTTGTCGTAAATCTCGATCAATTCCTCCGCCGAGGGGAACCGCAATCCCGTACCCGGACAGATGGGACTGAATTCGGGATACCGGGTCACGTGGGCGTGGATATCGATCTTTTTGACCTCTTTCATTTGGAGATCACGCTCCCTTCCTTCTCATTATCTTTATTATACCTGTCTAATCCGGCAGGTGCAATGGATTGGGTTGATGAAAAACCGGACAATCTTGCTCTTCTCCCCTCCCTTGGGGATTGGCCCCGGTGTTTCTTGTAAATCCGGCCGAAATAGCTCTCGTCCTCAAACCCGCACTCCCAGGCGATCTCACCGATCTTCTTATCGGTGGTTTGGAGCAACACGTCTGCCATTTTCAGGCGGCACTGGGTCAAGTAACTCATGGCGGTCATCCCGGTGGCCTCCTTAAAGATACGGCAGAAGTAAAACCGACTCACCCCGCAAAGCTCCGCCAGCTCCTCCACCGTGATGGCGTTGGCATACCCCCGCTGCATCCGAAGCAGGGCGGGCACAATGACCCGGGTGTACTGGATGCGGCTGTCATCGGGGCTTTCCCACCCCTCGGTCTGGGTTTCGCTTCGCAAAAGCAGGGCGAAAAATTCGGCCATCATGCCCTGTATCAATTGGCGGTGGAAGGGTTTGGCTTCCCCAATTTCTTCCGCCACAGCCCGCAAAATCGCCTGCAAACGGGGATTTTGCCGCACCAGGTTCCGAAATCGGACCCCTCCGGCAATCAGGGTCTGCCGCAGGTCCATGTCGGCACAGCCCCGGGCAAAAAAGTCCAGACCCACCATGTAGAGATTGTATTTCCCGGGCACCTCTCCCACCCCCAGGGTGGCGTGCACCTCGTAGGGGTTGGCAATGGTAATGTCTCCGGGCCGGGTTACGATGAGCTCCTCCCCGATCATCAGGGTGGCACTGCCTTCGTAAAAATATTTGATCTCCAACTCCTCGTGGAAAGTCCGTTCCCCCTGGGAGTCCTCCAGATTGATCCCGGCTGTTTTGCCCGCCTCCAGGCTGATTTCAAAATCCATTTTGCGGAATACAATCTCCCGCCGCTTGGGGCTTTGTTCCATACCGCCTCCCCCCTTTCTTCTCCCTTCTATACTGCACGATTTTCCGCTTTTTGTCAAGAGGGGAACGCAATATTTTCCCATTTTCTTTTTGCTTCACACATTTACAAAAGCACGATTCTGTGGTACACTAAAGGAAAAAACGAAAGCCGGAAAATACTGTGTCACAAAGAGCCAACAGCATCCGGGGCAGGATCGACCTGACCCAAGGACCCATTTTCAAAAACCTGATTCTTTTCGCCCTGCCCATCCTCATGGGCACCATCGTTTCCCAGCTTTACAACGTTGCCGACTCGGTGATTGTGGGGCAATTCGTCTCTGCCGACGCCCTGGCGGCGGTTTCCGCCGGGGGGCCGGTAATGAGCATCATCAATATGTTCCTGATCGGCCTTTCCACCGGCAGTAACGTGGTGGTGGCCCAACGAGTGGGCGCCGGCAAAAAGGAGGCCCTGCAAAAGGCCGTCAATTCCATTGCCTGTCTGACTCTGCTCTGTTCCGCCTTCATCACGGTGGCGGGTCTGACCCTTTCCAAACCCCTGCTCGCCCTGCTGGGCACTCCGGAAAACATTTTTTCCGACTCCCTTGCCTACCTGGTGGTCATTTACCTGGGCACCACCGGTAACCTGATTTATCAGATGGGCAGCGGTGTCCTCCGGGGTATGGGGGATTCCTCCTGGCCTTTCTACTTCCTGCTGTTGTGCAGTGGTTTGAACATCGCCCTGGACCTGGCGGCGGTTTTGCTTTTCGATCTTGGGGTGCTGGGAGTGGCCCTGGCTACTGCTATTGCTCAGCTTGTCAGCGGCATTGGGGTTGTAATCCGCATTAACAAGGGTGGATACGATGCCCGCCTTTCTCTACGGTCCATTCGTCTGGATAAAACCGAAGGGCTCCAGGTGGTTCGCATCGGCCTTCCCGCCGCCATCCAAAACATCGGCAATATGATCGCCGCCCTGTGCGTCCAATCCTCGGTGAACGTATTCGGCACCGCCTTCATCGCCGCCAACTCCATCGTCACCAAGGTAGACGACATGATCAATATCCCCATCGTGGCCCTGTCCACCGCCCTGTGTACCTTCGTGGGTCAAAATATGGGCAAGCGCAACATGGAGCGCATCAAGCGAGGGATCAACACCAGCATTCTCAGCCTGACTTTGCTTGGCGTGGGCCTTTGTGGCATTCTCATCGCCTTCCGTGGTTTCTTCCCCTACCTCTTCACCACCGAGGCAGAGGTGGCAAATTACGCCGCCAGGGGACTCTTTATCATGAGCTTTATGTGTCTGTTCCATGGTTCCGACCGATGCCTGGTGAATGCCATGCGTGGAGCCGGTAAATCGGTGGTTCCCATGGTTACCGCCCAATTCGGGGCTTTTTCCCGGATCCCCCTGGCTTATTTTCTTGGTGCCCGGGTCATGAATCCCGACGGCATCTTCTGGGCGCTTCTCATCGCCTCCTTCCTGCGGGCGGCGGCCATCGCCATCTATTACTACTGCGGTGGTTGGTCCCGGGCAGTAAAAAAATTCCAAGCCAAAGCCCGATAATCCGGCATATACTGTTTTTATCCTATCTTTCCTGGAGGAAATATGATCTATAACAGCATTCTTGACGCCATTGGCCACACCCCCATCATCCGCCTTTCCCGCATGGTTCCCAAGGGATCTGCCGAAGTATTGGTGAAATACGAAGGATGCAACGTGGGCGGCTCCATCAAAACCCGCACCGCCTACAACATGATCGTTGAAGCCGAAAAACGGGGACTTCTTCACAAGGACACCGTCATTGTGGAACCCACCAGCGGGAATCAAGGCATCGGCCTGGCGTTGATCGGTGCAGTCCGGGGGTACAAGGTGCGCATTATCATGCCCGATTCGGTTTCCGCCGAACGGCGCAAGCTGGTAAAAGCCTACGGCGCCGAGCTGGTTTTGATCCACGACGACGGGGACATTGGCGCCTGCATTGCCGAATGCCTTGCCACCGCCCTGCGCATGGCAGAGGAAGATCCCAACGTGTGGGTCCCCCAGCAATTCGAAAACCCCGATAATCCCCTGGTTCACAAATACCACACCGCCCTGGAAATCCTGGAACAGGTGGGCGGCCCCATCCACGGCTTCTGCTCCGGGGTTGGCACCGGCGGTACCCTGTCGGGTATCGGTGAAACCCTGAAGAATCAGTACCCCGATATTCAAATCTGGGCGGTGGAGCCCGAAAATGCCGCTATCTTGTCGGGTGGAAGCATCGGGACTCACCTGCAAAT
>JAFYNU010000125.1 GCA_017547975.1 Clostridia bacterium | reverse complement strand
TCTCCGGTTTTGTTGTCGTTATTTCACCTTATGTTCTCCGCGAATGGTACTGCGGAGGCCGATTTCGGTGCGGTTCCAGATACGGACGTAGTTTTTGCGGTGTTTGAAAAGGATCACCGCCGAAACCGCAAGCATCACCAAAGAGGGGATCCAGCTATGTGCGGTGAGGGCTTCCCAGGCGGGGAAGGCAATCACCGTCAGGGTGGTCCCCAGCACCAGATAATCGGTGATGACCGTCAGGAGGATGGCCGCCCCGAGAATTGCCAGCGCCGCCACCCAGTTCAGGGCAAACATCATTCCGATGAAGGAGGCAAAGCCCTTGCCGCCCCGGAATTTCATGAACACAGGGAACATATGTCCCAGAACGGCGGCAACTCCCGCTACCACCCCGATAAATTCCGTTTCCGGGAAGAGCATTCGGGCCAGGATAACCGCCAAAACAGCCTTGCCCACGTCATGAACGGCCACCAGCACCGCCGCCCGCCAGCCCAGCAGAATGGCGGCGTTGGAAGCCCCCAGGTTGCCGCTGCCCCCGGCACGCAGATCCACACCCCGGGCCTTCGCCAGGTACAGGGCCATATTGGAACACCCCAAAAGGTATCCCATAAGGATGGCAATACAGTAGAACACAAGCTCGTCCCCCTTTCGCGTTTATCATAACCGAAAAAGGGGACGGATGTCAATCCTTTTTCGTTGTTTTGCCGGGTTTATTCGCCTTGACAAAATCCCCCAAATATACTACAATAGTCCCCGTAAGCTTTTGCCGTTTCTTTTTCAAACGGCAAAGGCTATTTTTTCGGTAAAGGAATTCCTTCTATGAAGAAAATACAAAAATCCAACGAGCTTTTGTGGCTCTTCGGTATTCTGTTTGTGGCCCTGGGGGTTGCGATATGCAGTAAGGCAGATCTTGGGGTGTCCATGATTGCCGCCCCGGCTTTCGTGGTTTACGATGCCATTGCTCCCCTGTGGTCGGGCTTCAGCGTGGGCATGACCGAGTATATCATCCAGGGGCTGATGCTCATCCTGCTGTGCGTCATCGTGGGGCGCTTCAACTGGCGCTACCTCCTGGCTTTTGCCGTGGCTGTGGTCTACGGCTACACCCTGAATTTTTTCCTGTGGGTACTGGAACCCCTCTCCTTCGACACGGTGTGGCTCCGGTGGGTCATGCTGATCCTGGGGGACGTGGTCACCGCCTTCGGGGTGGCATGCTTCTTCCGCACCTACATGCCCCTGCAGGTTTACGAGCTATTCGTAGCGGAACTTGCCAACCGTTTCGGGCTGAACCTGACCAAGACCAAGGCCTGCTTTGACCTGACCCTGCTTGTGCTATCGGTGGTATTGGCTCTGACCCTCTTCGGGGATGCGGCAAGCTTTGACTGGTCCACCATCACGCACCAAAGCTTCCACAGCATCGGTCTGGGCACCCTGGTGACCACCGCCATCAATTCCCCCATCATCGGCTTGATGGGCAAATTCATCGACAAATTTTTTGATCCCACCCCCCGCTTCCCCGGTCTGGAAAAGGCTCTGAAGCGGAACTGACAAAGGAGGCTCCCATGACGTCCAAAACAAAAGGCAATCCCATTGCACTTCTCCCCATTTTGGTATTTTTGGTGCTCTATCTGGGCTTAGGCCTTCTATTCGAGTACGTTTTACACATCGAAATGGGATTTTACAAAATCCCCATCGTGGTGGTATTTCTGGTTGCCCTGCTTTCGGCATTCCTGCAAAACCGCAAGCTGAAGTTTGACGACAAGCTTGTGGTGGTGGCCCGCAGCATCGGGGACAAGGATATCATCACCATGATTTTGATCTTTCTTGCCGCCGGAATCTTCGTGGGTGTTACCGGCCGGGACAGCGCCGAAGCGGTGGCATACTTCCTGCTTTCAGTGACCCCTGCCTGGGCCGCCGTGGCGGTGCTTTTCGTGGCCTCCTGCTTCGTTTCGGTGGCCATGGGTACCTCGGTGGGCACCATCACCCTCATCGCCCCCATTGGGGTGGCGGTGGCAAACGTTTCCGGCTTTTCTCTGCCCATGTGCCTGGGTGCCATCATGGGGGGTGCCATGTTCGGGGACAACCTGTCCTTCATTTCCGACACCACCATTGCCGCCTGCAATTCCCAGGGGTGCCCCATGGGGGACAAATTCAAGGCCAATTTCAAGATTGCCCTCCCCGCCGCCCTCCTGACCCTGGGCTTTATCTTTGTCACCTCCATGGGAGAAAATTCCGGTGTCATGGAAATCCCCGAATACAATTTGATCCTTCTGATCCCCTACGTACTGGTGCTTTTGGGAGGCATTTTCGGCCTGAACGTTTTCCTGGTGCTTCTGGTGGGCATCGGCTCGGGGCTTCTCATCACCCTGCTTGCCGGAACCGTGGATCCCATCACCATGCTGGGCAACATGGGAAGCGGTGCTTCCGGTATGTTTGAGACCATTATGGTAACCCTTCTGGTTTCGGCCATGTGCGGCCTGATCCGGGAATTCGGCGGGTTTGACGCCCTTCTGGCCTTCATCCACAAGGTTTTCCGGGGCCGTGTCGGCGGACGGCTTGGGGTGGGTCTCCTGGTGGGTGCCATGGACGTTGCCACCGCCAACAACACGGTTGCCATCGTGATGGCAGGCCCCATCGCCCGGGAAATCAGCGCCGAATACGGCATTTCGCCCAAGGAATCGGCCTCCCTTCTGGACACCTTCTCCTGCATTTTCCAGGGCATTATCCCCTACGGTGCCCAAATGCTGGTGGCGATTTCCACCGCCATGAGCCTGGGAAGCTCGGTCTCCCCCTTCGAAATCCTGCCCTGCCTGATCTACCCCTACGCCCTGG
>JAFYNU010000124.1 GCA_017547975.1 Clostridia bacterium | reverse complement strand
CGATGGTGTCGTGCTTATCCATGAGGATGGCCAGCTTGACCTTGGTGCCGCAGCCGTCGGTACCCGAAACCAGCACCGGCTCTTCCATGCCGGCCACCGGCAGGCCGAAGCAGCCGCCAAATCCGCCCACATCGTCCAGGCACCCTTCGTTTTGGGTGCGCTTGATGTGCTTTTTCATCAGTTCTACCGCCTTGTAACCGGCGGTGATATCTACGCCGGCGGCGGCGTAGCTTTCCGAATAGGAATCCTTGTGCATACTCTATTATTCCTTTCCCGTCCAACAGTAGGTACAAAGCTTGCAGGGTTCCATGCCGATGGCTTTGATAACCCCTTCCAGCGATTGAAATTCCAGGGATGCGAAGTTGAATTTATCCGCAATGGCACGGCGCAGGGCCTTCCCGCGCTCGGTGTCCGGATTGCTGTATTCTTCGATGTGGTTGTTGCCCTCCTCCCCTTCCAGCTCCACGATGGTCCGTCTTGCGATCAGGTCCATCTCGCTGTTAGCCCGGGAGAAGTTGAGGTACTTGCAGCTGTACATGATCGGCGGGCAGGCCGAGCGCATGTGTACTTCCTTGGCACGGTTATCGTAAAGGAAGTCTACCGTTTCCTTCAGCTGGGTGCCCCGGACGATGGAGTCGTCCACAAAGAGAAGCTTTTTGTCCTCGATCAGTTCGTGCACGGCGATCTGTTTCATTTTTGCGATCTTATTGCGATCCTTCTGATTTGCGGGGGTAAAGCTTCTGGGCCAGGTGGGAGTGTATTTGATGAAGGGGCGGGCGAAGGGGATGCCGCTCCGATTGGCATAGCCAATGGCGTGGGGGGTACCCGAATCGGGCACACCGCAGATGAAGTCGGGCTTGTCATCCCCGAACTTCTGCATATCCCATTCGGCCATTTCGGCCCCATTGCGGTAGCGCATGGCCTCCACATTGATGCCCTCGTAGCTGGTGGTGGGGTAACCGTAGTAGCTCCACAGGAAGGCACAGATCTTCATCTCCTCCCCGGCAGGAGTCAGGGTGGTCATGCCGTCGGGGGAAAGTTCTACGATCTCCCCGGGTCCCAGTTCCCGGACCTTGGTATAGCCCAGCTTGTGCATGGCGAAGGATTCGAAGGAGACGCACATGCCGTTTTCGTCCTTGCCGATCTGTACCGGCAGGCGGCCCAGTCGGTCCCGGGCCACGATCAGGTTGCCGTCTTCCTTCATGATCAGGATGGAGGCAGACCCCTGGATCACTTCCTGCACATAGCGCAAGCCCTCGGTAAAATCACCCTTCCGGGCGATGATGGCAGCCAGGAGCTCCACCTGATTCACCTTGCCCCCGGTCATGGCGTCAAAATGGCCGCCGCTTTCTTCCAGATATGCTTCCATAAGCTCCTCGGCATTGTTGACCACCCCGGTCACCGAAATGGCAAATGCGCCCATGCGGGACCGGATCAGAAGGGGTTGGGGTTCGCTGTCCGAAATACAGCCGATGGCGCTGGTGCCGTGCATTTCGTCAAAAACTGTTTCAAATTTGGTGCGGAAGGGTGAATTCTCGATGTTATGGATCACCCTCTGCAGCCCTTTATCCGCCGAGCAGGAGGCAAGTCCCGCCCGCTTGGTACCCAGGTGGGAATGATAGTCGGTGCCGAAAAACACATCCGACAGGGCATCCACCCGGGAGACCACTCCAAAATATCCGCCCATAGTATCTCCTTGGGAATGATCTTAGGCGAAGAAGAGTTCCGAAAGGGTCATGGGATCGATGTACTTGCCGTCCTTGTAAACGCGCATGTTGCCCGAAGCCACTTCGTCGATGAGCATGATGTTGCCATCCTTGTCATAGCCGAATTCAAACTTGATATCGTAAAGGACCAGGTCCTTCTTGGCCAGTTCTTCGGCAACGATGGCGGTGATCTTCTGGGTCATGGCCTTGACTTCTTCATACTGTTCGTCGGTCATAACGCCCAGAGCGACCAGGCCTTCCTTGGTGACCAGGGGATCGCCCTTTTCGTCATCCTTGAAGGTCATTTCTACATAAGCAGGCAGATCGGCGCCTTCTTCGATGTAGGCGGAGTAGCGGCGCAGGAAGCTGCCGACAGCCTTGTAACGGCAGATGACTTCCAGACCGTGGCCGAAGTTCTTGCCGGGAACCACTTCCATGGTGGTGTCCTGGAGGTTTGCGCTGACGTAGTGGGTCTTGATGCCGGCGGCGTTGATCTTTTCGAAGAAGTAGATGGACATCTGCAGGTTGACGTCGCCCACGCCCTCAATGGTCAGTCCCACCGCGTTTTCGCCCGGGTCAAATACGCCATCCTTGCCGGTGCAGTCGTCCTTGAACTTGAGCATGTAGTTGCCGTTTTCCAGTGCGTATACGTTCTTAGTTTTTCCGGTGTAGATCAGTTCCATTGTTATTTTTCTCCTTTAAAATAAGTTCTTTTTGTATGAAAATGGGGATTGCTTACAGACGTTCCATAATGCCGGCATCCTTGGCAAGCACGCCTTCGGCGTCCTTTGCGCGCTTTTCGTCCAGCTTTTTGGCCAGGTCGGGGTCAGCTACCGCCAGGATCTGGGCGGCAAGCAGAGCGGCGTTGGCGCCGCCGTTGATGGCGACGGTGGCCACCGGGATGCCGGTGGGCATCATGACGGTGGACAAGAGGGCATCCATACCGTCCAGCACGCTGCCCTTGCAGGGGATGCCGATGACCGGCAGGGTGGTGCCTGCGGCAAGCACGCCGGCCAGATGCGCGGCCAT
>JAFYNU010000123.1 GCA_017547975.1 Clostridia bacterium | reverse complement strand
CGCTGCGGCGCACCTGACTTTGCACAACCTCCCATCCCACGCGCCGTTTTGCGGCACACACCAACATTGTCAATTTCTTTCCCCTTTCCATTTTCAACTTTCAACTTGCCCCCTTCCCCAATGACGCCCGCTCTGCATAATCATGCAATTTTGCAGGATTCCCGCCATGTTCTCCCAAAATATCCATGTGCCAGCCGGTTTATTCGGGTTTACGGCCCTATATTTTGCAGACTGTACAAAAATATCTTGTAAAATATTTCATTTTAGGTATTGCATTTTTTGAAAATAAGTGTATAATAATGCCCATACACTAAAATCCACCCCCTTCGGGGTTGGCACGAAATATTTGGAGGTTCCCCAATGAAAAAGAGAGTTCTTGGCATCCTGGCCCTTGCAATGGCCATTATGATGCTCTTCGCCGCCTGCAGCGGCTCCACCAGCATGACCATGGGCACCGGCGGTTCCAGCGGTACCTACTACGCCTTCGGCGGCGTTCTCGGTCAGTACATCACCAACGAAGCCGGCATCCAGACCACCGTGGTCTCCACCGACGGCTCCAAGGCCAACATCCAGGGCATCGATGCCGGCGACTATCAGCTGGCCACCGTACAGTCCGACGTTATGGCTTACGCCTGGGCGGGCACCAGCTCCTTCGCCGAAGACGGCGTTGTGGATTCCTTCCGGGTTGTTGGCGGCCTCTACGCCGAAGCCGTACAGCTCATCACCATGGATCCCGCTATCCAGACCGTAGCCGACCTGGCCGGCAAGGCCGTTTCCATCGGCGCCCCGGGTTCGGGTGTTTACTTCAACGCCATTGACGTTCTTGGCGCCGCCGGCCTCACCGAAGAGGACATCGACGCCCAGTATCAGTCCTTCGCCGACAGCACCGAAGCCCTCATCGACGGGAAGATCGACGCCGCCTTCATCGTAGCCGGCGCCCCCACCCCCGCCATCACCCAGCTCATGACCAGCGCTGACGCCTACCTGGTACCCATCGACGGCGAAATCGCCGAAGCCTGCATGGCTTCCTGCCCCTACTACACCGCTCTGGCCATCCCCGCCGGCACCTACCCCGGCCAGGATGCTGACGTTATGACCCTCACCGTAAAGGCCACCCTCATCGTCTCCGCCGACGCTTCCGAAGACGACGTTTACAACCTCACCGCCGCCATCTTCGATAACATCGACGCCATCAAGGCCGAACACGGCAAGGGCGCTGAGCTCTCCATCGAAAACGCCACTTCCGGTATGACCGCTCCCTTCCACGCCGGTGCTGCCAAGTACTACGCTGAAAAGGGTGTCACCGTAGAAAGCAAGTAATTTCTCCGCCTGATTCGGGAGGACTGTGGCCCAGTCCTCCCGTTTTTCACTTCATACCGCATCCCAATTCTCAACCAAGGAGGCTCATCCGTGGCATTATTCAAGAAAAAAGCTGCTCCCGCCGACGCCGTTCCCCAGAGCGTGGAAGACGTCATGAAAAAATATGACCGGGAAAGTAACACCCGTGTCTGGGAAGGGGTTCCCAGGATTCTGGTGCAGTGCACCCTGGCACTCTTCTCCCTCTTCTGCATTTACGTCACCCTCTTCGCCACCTGGCTGGAGGAAATCCGTCTCACAAGCTTCGTGGCCTGCATCGTTTTCCTGGGCTACCTGATTTTCCCCGCCAAAAAAGGGGTTCAGAAGACCAACCACATCCCCTGGTATGACCTTGTACTTATGGTATGCGGCACCGCCAGCTACCTGTATTACACCATCTTTGCCTTCGATATCATCAAGCAGGGTGCCAAATTTGACACCTGGCAGATTCTCATCGGTATCGTAGCCATTGTGACCCTGGCGGAGGTTTGCCGCCGGAGTGTGGGTCTTCCCATCCTCATCGTGGCAGGTGCCTTTGTGGCCTACGCCCTGACGGTGGGGCTCTCCAATCCTTCCTTCATGGGTAAGCTCAACTACACCGTCCGCTCCCTCTTCTACTCCAAGGAGGGTATCTTCTCGGCTCCCATCAACACCTGCTCCAAATTCATCGTCATCTTCATCATCTTCGGGGCATTTTTGGAACGCACCGGCATTGCCGACTTCTTCATCGATGCGGCAAACGTGGTGGTTGGCCGCTTTTCCGGCGGTCCCGCCAAGGTTGCGGTTGTGGCCAGCGCCATGGAGGGTATGGTTTCCGGTTCTTCGGTTGCCAACACGGTTGGCTCCGGCTCGGTCACCATCCCCCTGATGAAGAAAACCGGCTACACCCCGGAATTTGCCGCCGCCGCCGAAGCTTCGGCCTCCACCGGCGGGCAGATCATGCCCCCCATCATGGGTGCCGCCGCCTTCCTCATGGCGGATAACCTGGGGGTTCCCTATGGCTCCATCATCGGTAAAGCGGTGCTCCCCGCCCTGCTCTACTTCGCCGGTGTCTTCATTACGGTTCACCTGGAAGCCAAAAAGCTTGGGTTAAAAGGCCTCAGCAAGGACCAGATTCCCAAGTTCAGGCACATTTGGAAGCAGCTTTATCTGCTGCTTCCCCTGATTCTCCTGATTTATCTGGTCAGCTCCAACTCCAAGACCATCCAGACCGCCGCCGCCCTCTCCATCATCGCCGCCATCGTGGTCAGTCTCTTCAACAAGAAGAACCGCCTGACCCCCAAGCGTTTGCTGGAAGCCCTGGCCGCCGGCGGACAGGGTGCACTGGGCGTAGCCGCCGCCTGCGGCATTGCGGGCATCATCGCCGGCACCATCACCATGACCGGCCTTGCCAACGTCATCATCAACGGCATCGTTGCCCTGTCTGGTAACCTGACCATCATCGCCCTCTTCCTCACCATGATCTGCTGTATCATCCTGGGCATGGGGGTCCCCACCACCGCCAACTACTGCATCATGGCCGCCACCTGCGCCCCCATTCTGGTACGCATGGGTGTTCCCATGGTTGCCGCCCACTTCTTCGTCTTCTACTTCGGCATCGTGGCCGACCTGACTCCCCCGGTTGCCCTGGCCGCCTACGCAGGAAGCGCCATCGCCCAATCCAACCCCATGAAGACCGCCATCACCAGCACCAAGCTGGCCATCGGCGCCTTCATCGTGCCCTACGTCTTCGCCCTGAACCCGATCATGATCCTGGAAGGAAACCCCAGCTTCTTGAAGGTTCTCCTGATCGCCTGCACCTCGTTGATCGGTATCTTTGGGGTTTCGGCCTGCCTGGAGGGCTACGCCATCGCCAAAATGAATTGGCCCCAGCGCATCCTCTCCCTGGCCGCCGGTCTCCTTCTCATCGACCCCAGCGGTCTCACCGACGTGATCGGCATCTCCGTTCTGGCTCTGGTTCTGCTTTGGCAGTTCTTCCAGTTCAAAAAGAACAAAATCGCAAACGCATAACCCGAAAACCGCCCCCTGTGGGGCGGTTTTTTGATTGGCAAGGGCGGCGGGTGCGGTTGTAGAGGACGGTTCTCCCGCCTGTCCCTCCCGGAAGGGGATAATTCTCCATTGTCAAGCAGTGACGGGTGTGGTATAATAGGTGCATACTACAATCAAGGAGAAGCCATCATGTCCAATTTCGATCAATATTTCACCCTTTCCAACGGGGTTAAGATCCCCGCCATCGGTTACGGCACCTGGAAGACCCCCCACGACGGCACCACCAAGGACTGCGTCAAGAAGGCCCTGGCCGCCGGTTACCGCCACATCGACACCGCCTTTGCCTACGGCAACGAGGACGAAGTGGGTGCCGCCATCGCCGAAAGCGGCATTGCCAGAGAAGAAATTTTCGTCACCACCAAGCATTGGGTCACCGACCGGGGCTACGAGGAAACCATCGCCGCGGTGGAAAAGTCCCTGGCTCTTCTGGGTCTTGACTATATCGACCTCTACCTGGTGCACTGGCCCTGCGTGGAATGCGTAGACGAAAACTGGAAGCAGATCAACGCCGAAACCTGGCGTGGCTTCGAAGCCATGTACAAGGCCGGCAAGATCCGCGCCATCGGCGTCAGCAATTACGAAGAAAAGCACCTGACCGCCCTGTTTGAGACCTGCGAAATCAAGCCCATGGTCAACCAGCTGGAGTTCCACCCGGGCTACACCCAGATGGAAAACATCAAGTGGAACCAGGCCCAGGGCATCCTGGTGGAAGCCTGGAGCCCCCTGGGAAGCGGCGCCGTGCTGGCCGATCCCGCCCTGAACGCCATGGCCGAACAGTACGGCAAGTCGGTTGCCCAGCTTTGCGTGAAATTCT
>JAFYNU010000122.1 GCA_017547975.1 Clostridia bacterium | reverse complement strand
ATTTTTTCTCCCAATTACCAAAATAGTAGTAAATCAGGCTGGCCACGGTGGCGACGATCCACCCAAAGGGATAACCCAGGGCCACCCAGGTAATGGTGTTTGCGATTTTCGATACCGCAAACAGGTAGACCTGGCGGAAAAGCACAAAACTGCCCAGCATGATATACATGGGTGCCTTCACCGCACCGGCACCGCGCAACGCCCCGGCGTAGACCTGGTTGGCGCAACACAATACGTAGAAGGGAGTGATCAGCCGGATCAGCATGGCGCCGTAGGAAAGCACGTCCGCATCGCTGTTGAACATGCCCACCATTTCCCGGGCGAAGAGCATCACCGGAATCATCAGGACCACCGTCACCAGAATCGACATGCCGGTGGCAACCCGGGTCCCCTTTTTGGCCCGGGCAATCTGTCCGGCGCCGATGTTTTGCCCCACGAAGGTGGTGGAGGCCAGAGAAATCGACATCATGGGCAACATAACGAACATATCGATCTTGTTGTAAGAGGACCATCCCGCCATACAGGCCGAACCAAACTGATTCACGTAGCCCTGCACGAACACATTGGAGAAAGAGGTGATGGCCTGTTGCAAGCCGGTGGGAATACCCAGCCGCACGATGCGCTGGATCATGGCTTTGTTATACTTGATATCCTTGAAAATAACCCTGTAGGGGCCATCGGCTTTGACAAGCACATACATGGCCAAGGCGGCGGACAGCGCCTGGGCAATGATGGTGGCATAGGCAACTCCCTCGATCCCCATTTTGAAAACCACCACAAACACCAGGTCAAGCAAGGTGTTCATCAGGGCGGAGAAGATCAAGAAGTAAAGGGGACGGCGGGAGTCTCCCACCGCGCGCAGGATCCCCGATCCGATGTTATAAAACATCAGCCCGATGACACCTGCGAAGTAGATACGCAGATAAAGGGTCGCCCCGGGCATCACGTCCTCCGGGGTGGACATCATGCGAAGGAGAGGGGGCACCAGGGCAATGCCCAGGAAGGTGAACACCACCGAAAGCACCAGGGTGATGAACAGGGAGGTATGCACCGCATCGTGGACTCCCTTTTCGTCCTTGGCTCCATAGTGTTGGGAAATGGCAATGCTCATACCGGCGGAAAGACCCATGAAAAAGCCGATCAGGGTATTGATAATGGGGCCGGTGCTGCCCACCGCCGCCAGGGCTTCCTTGCCAACGAAGTTACCCACCACGATGCTGTCCACCGTGTTGTAAAGCTGTTGGAACAGGTTGCCGATCATCAGGGGGAAGGCAAAGGCCAGGATCTGTTTCCAGATCACGCCATGGGTCATGTCGGTGTCTTTTCGTTTTCTTGCCAAAGTCATCTCGTTATCGCATCCTTACTCTTTTTCATTTTTTCCATTATACCCCTTCCCGGCAAAAACCGCAAGGGCTGAAGGAAAAAATACACCGATTCTTTCGGAAAAGAATCGGTGTAACTATCTTTAGTTTGCCTTGATAACCCTTTCCGCCTTGGCGAAAAGACGAAGCCGGAGGATGCAAAGCACCACTTCCAATACGGAGCCAAAGGTGGAGAGAAGCACCGGCACCACAGCGATCAGGATGCTTCCCACACCGCTTATGGCACGGACTCCCTTGCCAAAGAGTTCGGGCATCATCAAAAGGAGCCCCGCCAGAACGAAGACGAAGAGGACACTTGCCACCTGGCCCACGATACGCGCCACCTGCCAGAAGCGCAGGTAGCCGGTGCGGATTTCCACCGATTCCCCTTCCAGGAATTTGATGCTGTCCCCCAGGTAGCGGTGGAGGTAGAATTGGTAGACCCAATCCAAAACCGCAATGATGGACCCCACAAGCATAACGATCGGCAGGATACCGATGAGCCCAGTCACCAGTCCGGCATACCGGGGACCGATTTCCCGGGCGATCTCGTCCATGGGGACGATGGAAAACAGGATCAACGCAGTCAAAATCCCGGATACCACCACCAGCGCCACCGCACCGATGGCACTTGCCACCAGATGGATGGCACGCATGATACGAAGGCCCTTGATATCACCTGCCAGGTTCTTGCCGCCGTTCTTGCCCAGGTGGGCCACCAGCACCCAAACCAGAATCAAATCCACAATGGCAAACAGATCCATGCCGGAGTTGAATTCAATACTTCCGCTTTCTGTATTTCCCGTGGCCATGCCCACCAGAATCAGGGGCACTGCCAGAAGGCTCACCAACGACAGGAGCAGAACCCACCCCTGTTTTATGCTTTGCAAAATGGCGTAAAGCTTCAGCGATCTCCCCGACAGGGCGGCCGCCATGGCGTCCCGGTTGGCAACCGATTTTTTGTACTTTTCCACCTGGAACCAGGCGTAGGTACCCGGTTCGGGTCCCCGGGGCTTGGGTTCTTCGGCAGGCTCCAGTGGGGCCAGGTCTTCGGTGGGTTCGGGCATGGGTTCCCCTTACCCCTCCGGGGCAGGTTCCTCCGCCGGCTCTTGGGTGGGAATTTCCGCCGGCTCTTCGGCAGGTTCCGCAATCGGCTCTTCGGGAGCGGGCTGGGTTTCTTCGTTTATTTCATCCGGCTTGGGATTCTCATTTCCCTCATTCCGGATCATTTCAGGATCAAACATAACTATCCCTCCTTTGATTGTATTATAGCAAAGCCCGAATTCTTCGTCAAGTTTTTCGTGAGTTTCTCTTCCCACCGGCGGCAAAATGGTATATAATAGAGTCCATCAAACCGCATAAAGGAGTGTCCGCCATGAAACGCATCCGCTTCGGTAACCCGGAAAAGCACGTTCCCTCTGCCTACTGTCCGGGCTTTCATTACGAGGAAACCCCCGTCTCCTACGACGTTGACCGCATCACCTTCAAGAAAAATGCCAGGGGCATTCTGGTAACCCTGCCCCTGGGGGCTGACGAGCATATCTACGGATTGGGATTACAGCTGACCCAGTTTGATCACAAGGGCAAAAAGATGACCCTCCGGGTCAATGCCGACCCCAAAATGCCCACCGGCGACACCCACGCCCCGGTGCCCTTTCTGGTCAGCACCCGCGGTTACGGCATCTACGTGGATACCGCCCGTTACGCCGAGGTTTACTGCGGCGTGGTTCCCGCGGAAAGCGATCTGAAGTCCGCCGATTACAGACTCTTCACCAGCGAAGCCGAGCTTTACGCCCCCAAAGCCCTGGATGGAGAAAGCGTCCTTGCCATCCAGATTCCCGCCGCTTCGGGCATCGACCTCTACCTGATGGAAGGGAAAACCATCACCGACGTGGTGGCAAAATACAACCTGCTTTCCGGCGGCGGCTGTGACGTACCCGAATGGGGGCTTGGGGTATTTTACCGTTGCTTCCTTCGTTACACCGACAAACAGGTTTTGGAAATGGCCGACTATT
>JAFYNU010000121.1 GCA_017547975.1 Clostridia bacterium | reverse complement strand
TATTTTATGAAGATCTGTCACTTGTTTTTTGAAATCAAAGCAAATTGATGATGATCAATCCCACGAAGGCGGTGACCACACCCAAAAGGCATCGGGGGGTGATTTTTTCCCCAAAGAACACCGCCGCCATGGTGGTAGCAAGGATCATGCCGGTTCCCTGGCTCAGGGGGTAAAGCAGAACCGAATCCAGATACCCCGCCGCCTGGGTCTTGAAATAGGAATAGGCGAAAAGGCACAGAGCCATGACCGCAATGTAGCCCACGATCTTCCGGAATACCGCTCCCTCGATCTTTTCGTCGCTTTTGATAAGCAGGAAGAAAACCGCCAGGGTCAAAAGAGCGAAAAGGTAGGTATACAGGTTAAAAACCGAAACCGGCACCTCCGGCGTGAGCTTGACGAAAAGCTTTTGGGAAAAATCGCCCATGCCGTTGGAAATGCCGCTGACCACCAGAATGAGCAGGGCGGTGGGGGTCAGGCGGGTCTTCACCGAGTTGTTGTAGCTACAAAGGAGCAGTACCGCCACGAACAGGATCAAAAGACCGATCCATTGGGTCAGCCGGACCCTTTCATCAAAAAAGATCCAGCTGAAAACCAGGGGAATCAGCACCGCCAGGGTGTAGAACACGTCCATGAGCATGTAAGCGTTTTTGCGGGCCGAAACCAGCCAGGTGATCACCAAAACCGCCGTGGATACCCCCGAAAGGGCGGCGATCCAAAGGAACGGTCCCGACTGGGCCATGGCACCAAGGTCACCGCTGAGAATGACCACCAGAATGCCCACGGCCACGCAAAAGCCCATGCGGATCAGGTTACTGAGGGTAGCCCCCTTGAACCCTTTGATCAAGCCGCTGGTTTTTTTGCCGCAAAAGCCCTTTCCCGCCCCGGCCAGAACCGAGAGGGCAAGGAAGAGATAACCCATTTGAACGATGCCTCCTTACTCGTCGGCCAGAATGGAGGTTTCCACGAAGCTGTAGGCCTTGTGGAAGGGGGACTGGGTGTAGGAGTTCCAGATGCAGGGTTCGTCGAAGAAGCTGTTGGGACCCACGGCGTAAAGCTCTCCATCGGGGTGATGGTGGGGACCCAGGAGGTTGCGCAGGTTATTGAGCAGGGTGAATTCCACCACATTCTCCCCTTCCGCAAGGAGGTCCGACAGGTCGGCTTCGTAGGGGGCCCACAGGTAGGTATCCACCTTTTTCCCATTGACGGTGACGCCCACCACGTTGATGCCCTTCTTTTGGAAGGCAAGCTTTTTATTGGTATCACAGAGGTCAAGCTTCTTTGCCACCTTCAGGGTGCCGGCAAAGAAGGGGAAGCCCTGCTTTTCGATGTTTTGGAGCTTCACCGACTTGGGAGGTTCCACGATGGTGAAGGACCCGTCGAAGAAGCTGGCATCCCGTTCGCCGGGGGTGTAGGCGCCGTTGGCGGCAACACCGAAGTCGCCCACCAGGTACATGGCTTCGATTTCCATGTCGTAGGTCAGCTTGTTCTTTTCGGATTCGAAAATTCTGGATTTCCGCAGGTTTTCGTACACCACGTCGGATTCCACAAAGTGCACCAGAAGCTCGATGGTGTTTTCCCCAAGGGTGACGTATTCGGTGATATCGATCTTCCGGAAGGCCTTGTCCCGGAAGAAGCCCACCACCGTCTTGTCGATTTCACGGCCGTTCACCAGAATCCTGAAGATTTCGGGGGTTTCCACAGCCAGGTAGAGGGGCTTGGGGAGATATGCCAGGTTGGCCTTGAAGAGGCAGCGGATATCGGTGCCATGCTCCAGGGCGTAGGCACGGTTGGCCACGTTCAGCACGTAGCTATCCTCGCCCTGCAGGACCCCGTCAAACCAGTAGTCGCACTTGTCCAGGGTCAGGGCGTTTTCGGTGGCGGAGACCACCTCAAAGTCGCCCGAAAGGTCTAGGGCTTCCCCGGCGATGGGGGCAATGGGGGCAGAAACGGGAGTACCGTCGTCGATGAGCACCAGGCTTCCGTAGGCCGGGAAGGTGTAGCTGCCGTCGAAGGGAAGCTTTTCCCCGGTGGCAATGTCCAGGGCGAAGCCGCCCGCGTTGATTTTGGTCTTGATTTCCTTATTGTTGGAGTTGACGAAATAATGGAAGGTGAAGTCGGGGTATTCCCGGCGGGTGTAGGTGACCTCCGGCGAATCGATGATGGGATTTTCGGGGGCTTCGGCAGGGGTAATGACCTTGCCTCCGTTTGCCTTGAATTCGGCAATGAGCTTTTCGGTATTTTCGAGGAAGACCTTGTGTTCGGGGATCACCAGGGTGGTGTAGGTCTGTTCTCCCACAATGAGCTTGTCCCCCTCTACCCGGGCGTGGCGTTCCAGCATGATCTCATCCCCAAGATGGAAGAGCAGGTGCTTGGCTTCCAGGGTGGTAACCGCATCGATCATGGCGGCGTTGTAATCGGCCAGACCGGGGTTATCCTTGTCGTTGTAGCAAGTCCAGGCGGAGGTCATGTTGTGGAGAAGCAGGGTATCAAACTTGATTTCCCCTTCGGCCAAAAGCATACCCACCCGGCTCATGGCATCGTTGAATACCTTGTATTCATCCCACCAGGGCTGTTGGATGTACATTGCGGGGGGATAGTCGCGCTTGCGGATGCCCCGGAGGGAGTAGCCCTCCAGGTGCTGGCACATCAGGTTGATGCCCCGGACCATCATCCACTCGTAGTTGCGCTTCAGCTCGTCGTGGCCCACGTTGTGGCCGCAAAGGGCGAAGGTTTCCGAAAGGATCTGCTTTTTGCCGGTTTGGGCGGCGGCGGAGGCCAGCTGGTGCTGGGTCAGGCAGGGGAAGATGTTGCGTCCCAGCCAGTCCATGCCGGGACTGTCGAAGTATTCATAATGGGGCATGCAGGCGCCGTTGGAGGTGAGCTGATCCAGAAGGTTTTCCTCCAGCACCATGTGGCCGGTGAACTGGATGCCGTGGGCGGCACAGAAATCGTGAATCTGCTTCATGAAGTTCTTGCTGAAAAGCTCGGTCACAAGCTTCCAGAACTTGACGCGGCCGGCCTCATAGTTCCCTTCGGCATAGAAGAGGCAGGGGAGAATATCGTAGATTTCTTCCCCGTAGGCAAGCTTGTACTGCTGGGGCAGGGTCAGGCTCCAGGGAATCCCGTTGCGGGAAATCTGGGGTTCGTCGGTGAAGAAGCCGTCGAAGCTGGTGCCGAATTTGTCGTAGTAGGGCTGGTAGACCTCCTTGATGAAGTCGGCAATCACGTCCTCCGCCATGGTATCCACGTAGAAGGGGTTCACTTCGTAGAAGAAGCAGTAGGTGTCGTTTACATGGATGATGCGGTTTTCGGGGATGTCCTCCCGGGAATCGGCCGCAGGGCGGACCCGGAGGTACTTCTGCCAATAATGTTCCCCCTTACCGTTGACCTTGCCCCCGCCGAAACCGGAGGGCCAGCCGTTTTCGTCGTAGGCCCAGGGGTGCATGCCCCGCTTGTTCGATTCCTCGATGCAGGCGGCAACGTTGTCAAACCATTCCTCACCCATGTACTCGGTCTGGAGACCGCCCCGGGCGTGCATGAAGTAGCCGCCGATGCCGGCTTCGTCCATGAGCCGGGTCTGACGGACCGATTCTTCCACGCTCAGCCGTTCGTTCCAGGACCAGAAGGGGATGGGACGGTACTTTTTATCAATATGCTTGAAATCCATAGGTCGCTCCCTTTTTTCCAAGGCAATCGTTTGCCCTTGTGTTATATTGATTATATCATTTCCCACGGTAAAATCAACCGTCTGGCCGAAAAAAATCCCCGTTTTTCATTGACATGCCCCCCTGCCCCTGCTATAATCAAATCAAATTCACCGTCCGAAAAGGAGAGCTAAGATGGAACATTGCTACGATCTGATCGTTGTGGGCGGGGGCTTCGCCGGCACCTGCGCCGCATTGGAAGCCGCACGCCACGGCCGGGACGTTTTACTGGTGGAAAAATACAACTGCCTGGGGGGCGCCGCCGCCAACTGCCTGATCTCCCCCTTCATGGGCTATTGGACCACCGAGCCCGGCAAGGAGGAAAAGAAGTTCCTCACCGGCGACCTGTTTTTAGAGATTTTGAAGGAATCCATTGCCCTGGGGGGCATGAAGGATTACGAAATGTATTTCGATGAGGAAATCCTGAAGCTTGTGCTCAACCGCATGTGCCAGAAATACGGCGTCACCCTCCTTTACAACACCACCGTCATCGGCGTGGAGCTGGAGGGGGACAAGATCCTTTCGCTTTCCGCCCTGGGCAAGTCCCGGAAGCTGACCCTCACCGCCAAAACCTACATCGACGCCACCGGCGACGGGGAGCTTTCCATGCTCTCCGGCTGTGACTTCAAGGTGGGCCGGGAGGCCGACGGCCTGTGCCAGCCCATGACCCTGTGCTTCCGCATGGGCGGGGTGAACAAGGAAACCTACCACAGAATCAAGCCCAGGATCAACCAGCTTTACAAGGAGTTCCAGGCCCAGGGCAAGATCAAGAACCCCCGGGAAAACGTGCTGATCTTCGAAAACTTCAACGACGGGGTGCTCCATTTCAACACCACCCGCATCATCAAGCTGGATCCCACCAATCCCTGGGACGTGACCAGGGCCGAAATCGAAGCCCGGGAACAGGTATTCGAAATCCTCGCCTTCCTGAAGGAAAACATTGAGGGCTTTGAAAACGCCCGCATCCTTTCCACCGCTTTGCAGATCGGCATCCGGGAAAGCCGGAAGATCATCGGGGAATACATCCTGACCCAGGAGGATCTGCTTGCTTTGGCCCGATTCGACGACGCCATCGCCGTGGCCAACTACGACATCGACATCCACAATCCCGCCGGCACCGGCACCAGCCACCACTACTTCAAGGCCGGAGAATGGTACGAAATCCCCTACCGCTGTCTGGTACCCAAGGGAAAGAGCAACCTGCTTGTGGCAGGGCGCTGCATTTCCTCCACCCACGAAGCCCAGGCTTCCTACCGGGTGATGCCCATCTGCGCCGAGCTCGGCCAGGCCGCCGGCGCCGCCGC
>JAFYNU010000120.1 GCA_017547975.1 Clostridia bacterium | reverse complement strand
TCGTACTTGCCGTTCTTGAAGCGGGCAATGGGGTTGAGGGTGTTGTGGGCTTCCCCATCGGTCTCGGCAAAGATGAAGGCAGCTTCGTCGGTGTAGCCGCGCCAGGTACCCAGGATCTTGTCCATCAGGTCGGCAATGCGTTCGGTATCTTCGCATCTGAGGCGGATTACCGACATGGGCCAGTTCACAATACCGGCTTCCACGTCTTCAAAGCCCTTGAAGACCACGGTTTCTTCCACTTCAGCCTTTTCCATGGCGAAGGTATAGTGACCGCCCTGGAAGTGGTCGTGGCTGAGGATACTGCCGCCCACGATGGGCAGGTCGGCATTGGAGCCCACAAAGTAGTGGGGAAACAGCTTGACAAAGTCAAAGAGCTTGCCAACAGCAGCCTTTTCGATCTTCATGGGAGTGTGCTTGGAGTTGAAAACGATGCAATGCTCGTTGTAATACACGTAGGGGGAATACTGCATGAACCAGTCGCTGCCATTGATGGTAATGGGGATGATGCGGTGGTTCTGGCGGGCAGGAGAATTGATACGCCCGGCGTAGCCTTCGTTTTCCTTGCACAGGAGACACTTGGGATAGCCTGCTTGGGGAGCCAGCTTGGCGGCGGCGATGGCCTTGGGATCCTTTTCGGGCTTGGAACGGTTGATGGTGATATCCAGGTCACCGTATTCGGTGGCGGCGGCCCATTTCATATCCTTCTTGATGCGGTAGGTACGGATATAGTCGGTGGCGCAGGAAAGCTTGTAGTAGTAATCGGTGGCTTTTTCGGGACTTTCTTCATAGAGGGCAAAGAACTTGTCGTACACTTCGGAGGGACGGGGAGTCAAAGCCCCCATCAGCTTGGTGTCGAAGAGGTCGTGGGCCACGTTGCCGGTATCGCAAATGCCCTTTTCAATGGCGAAATTCACCAGCCCATCCAGAATTTCTTCCAGGGGCATTTCTTCGGTGCATTCCACCGCTTCATACTCGTCCTCACCCAGGATTTCCAGCAGGCGGTTGATAGCCCAGGTCTTGTCGCGGGCGGCGATCAGTTCATTCTTTTCAGCATACTCCACCAATTTGGTGAGATAAAGATTGTAGTTTACCATACGATTCCTTCCTTACCGTTAATCTTCTTATCCTATTATACAACTTTTCCCCGGGTTGTCAATCCTTGTTCCCGGCTTTCTTTACCTTTGTTTTTTCATCGTCAGATTTGGCCGGAACATCACGTCCAGCTTGTATTCCAAAAGGTCGGTATCCAGCTTTTCTATGATCCCGCTGACCAGGGGCTTGTCCAGAATATCCTTTCCCATGGTCTCCACAAAGCGGGTCACAAAATCCCGGCCGGGAGATTCGTTTCCGCGCAGTTCCATGCTGTCCCCGTCGAAATAGAATCGGAAATACCGATGGAACGGCGTTTCCAGGAAAGCGATTTCCAATATCAGCACCAACCGACCGTCCTCATCCCGGCCAAAGCGGCCCAGGGTTGCGACCAGCCATTCGGTCTTTCCGAATACTACCCTGCATTCCTCTCCTGCGCCAAAGCCCACCGGAAGGTGATACACCGCCTCTCCTTCGGAAAAGCAGATCCAAAAGCGATCTTCCTCTACCCGGAAGGAGATTCCGGTAAGACCCGTGGTGTACTGATTTTCCAATATCTGCATCATTCTCGGCATAACCCCAAGGGTTGCATCGCTGCGCATGGGTTCATAGGATGCTTCATTCAATTCGTAACATCCGGCGGGCAGAGGCATTTCCCGTTTGAAAAGCCGTTTCCACCAGGGTTTGGCTTCCTTCCTGGCCTTCAAGCTTTCTACCGCTTCCTTCAGGTTGACCGGTTCCCAGGTCTTTTGATCGCTCAAAAAGATCCGTTCAAAGATTTCAAATACCGGGTTGGTTTGAAACAGGTCCGGATTGGAAGCATTCACCGCAACAACCAGCTTTCTTTCGGCATCGATGAACATGTTCTGTCCGAACATGCCGTTAAAAAGCCACACCGGATGCTGGCGATGAATCCATATTTGAAATCCGTAATCATAGCTTCCGTATTGTTCCCCGGGTTTGACGTGTCTTCTTGTCATCCGTTCAATCCATTTTGACGAAAGAATCCGCTTCCCCATCCAGGTTCCCCGATTTGCCAGCATCAAGCCTATCTTCACCAAATCCATCGGCAGGATATATAGTCCCCATCCGCCCTTTTCAATTCCCTCCGGGCTCTTTTCAAAATAGTATTCCGTAATACCCAGCGGCTCAAATAAGCGTTTTTTCAGATATTCTCCCATACCGCATCCGGCCTTTTCCCGAACAATGGCAGAAAGCATATAGGTATTCAGGGAATTGTATTGGAACCCCTTCGCTGACACCGTACCGCCTGCAAAGAACTCCCGAACCCATTCTTCGGTTACGTTGGACTCTCCTTCGTTGAAGGAAGCCGCACTTTGCATGGTCAAAAGATCATACACCGACAGGTGATTCCAGGAAAGGCGTTGCAAGGGATTTGTCTTGTCACGAAGAATATCCACCACCTTTTCATCCACGTCAAGCAGCCCATCGTCCCAAAGAAGTCCGATGGCAATGGCGGTGATACTCTTGCATTCCGAAAAGGTCGCTTTCCAAATCCCGGATCTTTGTACGCCAAAAACGGCTTCACAAAGGATGGAATCCTCCTTTGCCACCACAATTGACTCTACGTTTGTCTTTTGATTCCGATTGAGTTCATCCAGGAAAGCGGCAATCTGCCCGGATGCCATATCCTTTTCTTCCGGTTCTGCCGATGGCATTGTTGTAAAGGGATTTCCCTTTCGAAAGGAGGGTTTCGACCCGTAAGGGGTGATAACAGGGTCACAGGGTTTACGTCGGTCGGCTGCCCGGGTCAGGAGACCGAGAAGTCGATTGAGATTACCAAGACTCACTGATCTTCCTCCATGATGATGCGGTAAATTTCCTGCATTTCCCGGTCTA
>JAFYNU010000119.1 GCA_017547975.1 Clostridia bacterium | reverse complement strand
GGCCAATGCCCGTTCCAGCCACACCGAAGCCACGTCCATGGCGGTGAACAGTCCGGGTTTTTCGGTCTTTTTCAGGACGCGATCCCGGTATTTTACATTGGGATCGGTGGATTGCAGTTCTACGCGGACCCGTGTAGCAAACTTGGCGCCCTTTTCTTCCTTGCTATCCATAACCTGCATCATAACGATATGGCTATCATCAAAAAATCCATAGTAAAGTAAATTGTCTTTACGAATCAACGGCTTCCCCTTGTACATCAGGATACCGTCATTTTTAACATCAGACATTTGAACTCTCTTCCTTTCTCAAACTCGATTTCGTCTCTGTTTACGAACCACGCTCCTTTCGGATTGGTTGTATGAGTTTACAAATTACAGTATACCACACTTTTATATCTTTTGTCAAATTATTTTTATTGCGCATTCGGGGCAAATCTTGGCACAGTAGCCGCACATAACGCACTTTTGATTATCAATTACTGCCATTTTTGTACTTATATCTAACTTCACGGCATTTTGCCCGCATCGTGCAACACATTTTCCGCATCCGCGGCATTCTTCTTCCACAATCATTCTTCGTCTTTTCGCCGCCAGAGCCTCTCGTTGCGCATCCGTAAAGCTTCCGGTGGCGGCAAAATGGATATTGGCATCCACCTCTTCCCGGCTTTGCATACCGATTGCCCGGGATTGCACGTAGGGCAGGGAAAAGGCATAACGCAAGCTCTCCTCTGCTTCCCGGAACAGATTGCCTCCCGCCAGGGATTTCATGCTGTAAAGGCCGATCCCCGCGGAAGAGGCATCCATCAATGCATTCTCCATATCCTGCCGACTACCATCCATAATACCGTAGCCCACCCGATTGATCAGGGGATGGATCACATCCAAGCCCACTTCAATCGCGCCCCGGACACCGCTGACCCGGTGGGTGGAAATCCCCACTGCCCGGATCACGCCCCTTGCTTTGTAGTCCCAAAGCGTCTCCAGTGCTTCCCAATGGCCGCGCAGGGTATGAATGCTTTCCTGTTCATGAAGCAGAAATATGTCGATCATATCCCGTCCCAGCGCATTTCTGGCTTCCTCCACAGCCGCCACGGCGCCTGCCTTGTCGTAGGCATAGGTCTTGGTGGCCACCACCACATCCTTTTGCGTCCGATCCAGTCCTGCGCGGATATGTGGGTAATTTTCGTAGTATTGAGCCGTATCCAAAAAGGTGATGCCCTGTTCAAAGGCGTAGGCAAGCAGTTCCCCCGCCGCTTCGTGGGGAAGGTTTGCCTGCAAAGGGCTCACCGTCAGCGTGCCAAAGCAAAGGGGCGGCACCAGAATGCCGGTCTTCCCAAGGGGAATTTTGATCATATTTCGTTTCCTCCGAAAAACATGGGACATCCCCAAGGATGCCCCATGCTTCATTTCATTCTTTATCCAGATAGCAACGCACGATTTCGCCCAGAAGTTCATCCCGATCCATGCGGCGGATCAAACTTCTTGCGTTTTTGTGATTGGTAATATAACCCGGGTCTTCGGAGAGCAGATACCCGACGATCTGGTCCAGAGGGTTGTATCCCTTTTCCTCCAGAGCGTCATACACCTGCTTGAGAACTATTTTATACTCCAGTTTTCTTGCTTTCGTGACGTCAAACTTGACGGTATCGCCGGACATAATGTTCACCTCTCTTTACTACCCCTATTGTACACGAAATTTATGCGTTTGGCAAGTGTTTTATTCGACAGTGGTGGCTGTATTTTCAAGTTCTTCCGGAAGGACACCGTTGACCTTCATCAGAGCATAGGCACGCTCGGAGTAGGTCTCATCACCGCCCTCATACACCTTCATCAGGGCAGACTGGGCAGCCTGGGTATCCCGCAGGCGCAGATAGCACTCACCGATGTAGTAGTAACACTTCATAGCCCCTTCGTCACCCACCAGAGCGGCGGTGGTTTCGTAGCTCTTGATGGCGGAACGGTAAAGATCCCCCGGATCATTGTTGGCAACCGCCTTTTCCCGTTCGGCATCCGCCTTTTCTTCCCACAGCTTACCGGCCAGCTCCAGAGAGATACCGGGCTGGAGTGCGTTGGTGCAGGAGTTGATGACAGAATCATAATCATCAGCGGCGGCGTAGCACTCTACGGTTTTGATGATGCAGTAATCGGCAACCTTACCTTCCTGCAGGTTGGCGGCTTCATAATACTTGATGGCGGCGGCATTGAAGTCGCCGGCGGCTTCCAGGGCAACCGCTTCGGTGTAAGCCTTACCTGCGTCCCCCATGGCTTCCTTGGCCATCACTTCCGCCAGGGCGGTACCATTGTCCAGTGCTACGGCACACAGAGCCAGCTTGGTATTCACCAGGGTGGCATCGTAGCCCTTGCTTTCCGCACTGGAAAGCTTCTTATAGGCGTTTTCATAGTCGCCGCTCTGGAAGTAGGAGCAACCCAGCATGTAGTAAATATTCTGGTGCATTGCCTCTTCGCCCGGTTCGATATCGAAGCTCTTCTTCATAATGTTGCCTTCGATATAGCTGATGGTTTCGGCATACTGTTCCTGCTTGTACAAAGCCAGCGCTTCGTAATAGTAGGCTGCCAGGCGGCCCTCTTCGATTTCCTTGGCTTCGGCGGTGAGGGAGTTGACCTGGGCGTAATTTCCGGCCAGAACCGCTTCTTCCACCTGGTCTATCACCTTACCATATTTATTTCCGCCAAACAAACCGATGCAAAGCACCACAACCAGCACCACAAGGGCAACAGCACCGGCGCCGATGGCGGCATACAGGGGCAGGACATTCTTATTCTTTCTTCTGCGTCTTTTCTTAGGAGCCATTGTATTCTCTTTCCTTTGTGTGGGGGCCGGAGCCTGAGCCGGGCGGGCACTGGGAGCCGCAGGTGCCTGGGTCGGTTCCTCCCGATTGACGTATACTTTCTTCTGAGGCGCATCCTGCATGGTCCGGGCGTATTCGGTAGCGCGGCTTACAGGACGGGGGGCGGCAGGCTGTGCCGTCTCCATATCAAAGGGATTCTCCCAACCGGAAGCCGACTTTCCGGCGGCAACCGGGGCAGCCGCCACAGGGGCGGGGGCAAGAGCCTCCTGCTGCTTTTGGGCATGGGCCTGTTCCCACACCTTCGCCATGATGTCTTCCTGGTCTTCCTCCTCCGGTTCCATCACGGGAGCCGGGGCAGGAGCGGCCTTACGGGGTGCTTGCTTCACCGGGGCGGCCACAGGGACTTTCTTTTCCCGGACAGCGGGCTTCTTTTTATTGGCAAAATCCCGAATCAAATCCTTTGCGTCGGCGTAAACCAGTTCAGGGTCTTTGCTTGTGGCGTTGATGATCACCCGTTGAGCGTAGAAAGGCACGCTGTCGGGAATGGTGTCGGGAGAAATGACGGTGCCGGGCTTGTACTCGATACCGCAAAGCAGTTCGTAGCAAATACCGCCCACCGAGGCAAAGTCCAGTTCAATCACCTCGTCATCGGCAGGAAATGCCGGCGGAGGAAGAACCAGGCCGTTTTCGTTCACCAGAATATCCCGGGCCGAGAGACTGTTGAACCCAAAGCCCTCTTCGTGGATTGCGTCCATGGTATCCGCCAGGTCCTTGCACATTTCGATAACAACCTTCACCGAAAGCTTTTCCTTATGCTCGGCAAGCACGTCCCCTTCCTGGGAACCGGTCAGGGCATACATACGGTCAGCACCATGAATGTACCCTTCGATTTTGGGCAGGAACTCATGCTCCACCCGCTTCAGTTCCTCGTAAAAAATTTCTTCCTCATTGCTTTGAATGGGGTAGATCAGTTTTTCGCTGTCACCGGTGATATCTTCCAACAGGGCACCAATGCCGCGTTTGCTCTGCAGATCCACGTTTTTATCGATGATCTTCAGGCTTTTTCTTGTTTCACTCATAGCAAACCTCTTTCCCTGGCGTTCGCCATAACATGGTTAAGTATGTTAACGATTGGTAATTTCGTCGTGTTTATGTGATACGTGGTTGATGGCTTCCCACTTTTGATCCCGTTTGAACAGACATGCCACCGCAATGGGAATCCAGGATAGCATCAGAATCGGAAATCCGATAATGCCCAGGGCTCCCTTTTTGAAATTGCCCTTAGCCCGGAGAATGCTGATAACCGCCACCAGCAACATGAAGAGAGTCGCATTCAGGACACCCCCCACCGTGCTGGCAAAAAAGAGCATTGTTGCAAGCAAGCCTTCTCCGCGGCCAAATACAATGGCCTGCAGTAAAACGGTTACACAGCTCAAAAGTCCAAAAATGGGGAAGCAATAGAAAATCGCCATATCCAGTTTGGGCCAGCGCTTTGTCTTATCCGCAAATCCGCCCCGAAGCAGATCGGGAACCAGCGTTTTGATACACTGGTACATGCCCACCGTCCAACGCATGCGCTGTTTCCAGGCTACGCCGAGAGTTTCGGGCTGAACGTCATATGTAATCGCCCTGGGTACCCAGGCGATCCGGGTCTCTTCCCTGGCACAAATACCGGAAAACTCAATATCCTCGGTCAGGGTACAGGTGGGCCATCCTCCCAGACGGCTGTAGAGGGCATCCGAGAAGGCAAACCCGGTTCCATTGACCAGGGCTGAGCCCCCCAGATTCCACCGACCTTGGGTGAAGAAATAGTGGTCCATCCAATAATAGACCGCATAGGATGCTGAAACCATGCTGGCATTTGCGTTGATCGCCTCCCGATACCCCTGGGCTACGTCAAATCCTGCGGCAAAGGCCTTGTTCATTTCCGCAAGGAAATTGGGATCCACCCGGTTGTCCGCATCGAACACCACGTAGGCATCGTACTCTCCTTTCCGATGAAGCTGTTCCAGAATATCGGAAAGTACGTCCCCCTTATTCTTCACCGGACCGCTGCAATACATGATTGTCGCTCCGGCCCGGGCGGCGGCTCCCGCGGTATCGTCGGTACAGTTGTTGGGAATGACGAACACGGTAAACAGGTTTTGGGGATAATTCTGTTCCACAAGGGATTTTACGCTTTCGGCGATCACTCCCTCTTCGTTGCGGGCGGGGAGCAGCACGGCAAAGCGGCGGTGACTTGCCTTCGGGTCCCCCAAAAGAGGCTTTGCCTTCAGGAAACCCGGCAAAGCGGTAATCAGAAGGTAAACACCATATCCCATGGATAAGAGCGACACCAAGGCCGTCACAACTTTCAGGATCATATGAATCCTCCATAACACCCAATTCGGTCAGGGATTGGGCATTTCTTCATTTGTTGGTTTTTCTTCCGGAACCACATCCACAATGGCTCCCGGGGACTTGTAATCACGGGTCAAGGGCGAAAGGCCCTTGGCTCTCAATTTGGCACCGATTCCTTCCCGGGCGAGGGTATAAATCACCGCAAAGGTCGGAACGCTTACCAGCATACCCACAAATCCGAAAAGTCCTCCCCCAACAATAATGGCAAACATCACCCACAGGGTGGGAAGCCCGGTGGAATCCCCCAGAATCCGGGGGCCGAGGATATTGCCGTCAAACTGTTGCAGCGCAATGATGAACACCAAAAGGAGCATAGCCTTCAAGGGATCCACCAGGAGAACGATCAGGGTTGAGGGGATTGCCCCAAAGATCGGGCCAAAGAAGGGAATCACGTTGGTGACACCCACGATGAACGAAATCAAAAGGGTATAGGGCATTTTCATGGCGGTGAGCCCAACAAAACAGAGCACACCGATGATCAGCGAATCAATGACCTTTCCGGAAACGAATCCGGTAAAGGTACGGTTGGAAAGACCTGCAATGCGGATGATCTTTCCGGCGGTTTCCCGCTTGAAAATGGCATAAAGAACCTTTTTAGTCTGGCCAAAGAAGGTTTCCTTGGAGTAGAGGAAGTAGATGGATACAATCAGCCCCACCACCACGTTCAGCACGGCGGAGGTAATCTGCGAGGTGAAATTCACCACCTGGGGAATCGAACCCGAAAGCAGATCCACCACGTAATCCACCAGCTTGTCAAAGCTGGGAAGAAGGCCCTCCACAAGCTCGGGGTCCAGATGGAACCGTTCTACAAAATTCCCAACAAAGGCATCCAGCTGATCGATATAGTCGGTGATGTTACCAACGAAGGTTTCCACGCTGACCACCAACTGCGGAATAATGGGAACCAGGAAGAGGGTCACGGCGAAAAAGAGAATCAGCAGAGCGAGAAAAAGCGAAAGGGCGCGAATGGCCTTGCGATTCACCTTTTTCCCGGGCTTTTTTCTTTTTTCGGCCAGTTTCAGGAAACGATTTTCCAGAAATACCATGGGAAGATTGAGGATGAATGCGAAAGCCAGTCCAAAAATGAAGGGTTGCATCACACCCACCACCGTATCCACGATCTTCACGATGCCCGAAACGTTCTGGAACAGGAAATAAAGCCCCACCGCCGCAAAGGCAACAATGACGCCGGAAATCACGCGATTTCGAATCGAACTGTCCAGTTGTTTTTTCAAGTGGGCCTCCTTACGTTCAATCCTGGGTTGCCGTTTCCGCTTCTTCCCAGAGTTTCTTCACTTCTGCAATGGCTTTGTTGTGCTGAGAAATGTTTTTTGTAAAGATGTGCGTTCCGTCGGGTTTGGCAACGTAGAAATAATACCCGGTTTCTTCGGGATAAAGGGCCGCCGCCAGCGATTCCTGGCCGGGGTTGCAGATGGGACCCTTGGGCAGACCCTTGGTCACGTAGGTGTTGTAGGGACTATCGAATGCCAAATCGGCGGAAGAAATTACATCCTTGTGCTCCCCAATGGCATAAAGCACCGTGGCGTCAATCTGCAGGTAGGGGAAGCTGCTGCTTGCCAGACGGTTGTAGATGACCGAGGAAATGTAGGGACGGTCCTCGTCGTACTTGGCTTCCTTTTCAATCATGGACGCAATGGTGACGATGTCGTAGAGGTTGGTTTCCATTTCCTCCACCCGGGCTTTGAAGTCCACGTCGTATTTGCGATTGAAGTTGGCAAGGAATTTCCCCAGCACCCGGGGGGCATTGTCGTCAATGTAGAAGGTATAGGTATCGGGGAAGAGGAAACCCTCCAGGCGTTTTTCATCCTTGGGAAAATCCTCCAGCCAGCTGTACTTGAATTCGTAATTTTTCGCCGCATCCCGCAGAGCGCTTGCGGCACAGACCCCCTTCTCCTCCAAAAGCAGGAAGATTTCCTCCTGGGAGTAGCCTTCGGGGATCACCACGTCGATGCTTTCCCGGGGCTTGATCTTGGGTCCGATGGCCTTGCTGATGGCCCGGTAGTCCATGGTGGCCTTGATTTCATAATCACCGGGGACAATCTCTTCGTCATCTTCGGTGATGCGCATGAAAAGCCGGAACAGGAAACGGTATTGAATGATGCCCCCGTCCTTGAGCTTTTGTGCGATATCATCCACGTCGTCGCTTGCGGAAACGGTCAGGTTGATCTGCTTTTCCTCGTCCTTGACAAAGGCAAACAGGTCGTTTGCAAAGGAAAGAAGCAATGCAGAAAGCAAAATCGACACGGCAAAGAGCATCACCACGTATCGCACCGAAGCCAGACAGCCGGAAAGCAGGGTTTGACCCCGCCGGGGCTCATAAACGACCTCGTTTTCCCGTTCTTCCGCCAGGTCCCGGTAAATGGATGCTTTTGTACGTTTGGTTGCGATGGTAATTCCTCCCTTCCTGTCACACCCGAACCGCCGGGAACATAGTATGGTGTGTATCCCGCAAAACGATTTGGGTAGTGAGGTGAACGGAATGTGTCTGTGTGATCTGTTGTCCGATCAGTGCGCCCTGGTTTTGATCGTGGTGGCACTGATTTTGATCTGGTACTTCAACAGCTGCCAGAACTGCGGCGGACATAGCGGTTACGTCTGCTGAATCGGGCAACGCAACCACCGGGCGGGAGTCATCCCGCTCTTTTTATTTGGCAATTCCCAGAACTCCCAGGATTTTTGCCATAACCTTTTCATGAATGGCATCGATGGGCAGAAGCTCCTCCCCTTCGATGCAGTCGATCATGTCCCAGCCGTAATAATCGGCGGCCTCCATCATGGAAGCATAACACTTTTCGATATACGTCTGGTCCCGTTCGTGGATATCCTCGGCTCCCCGGGCATGGGTCAGCTTGCGGGAATATGCCGGGGGTACCTTCAAAATGAGCACCGCATCGGGTTTGGGCAGGCCCAGCATGGTGAATTCAAAGTGATAGAGCCAATCGTAATAGGCCTTCCGTTCCTCCGGGGGAAGCTTGGCCCCCTGGTGTACGGCATTGCTGGGGGTATATCGGTCCAGAAGAACCACCCCGTTTTCCACCTCTTCATAAAAGGTGTGCCATTCACTGCGGAAAGACGCCACCCGGTCCACCGAGTAAAAGGCGCTGGCGGCGTAAGCCCCCACGTCCTCCGGACGGGAACCAAAATCCCCATCCAGGTAGCGGCGCACGTTGGCCCCCGAGGGGGTGTCGTAGCGGGGGAATTTATAGCTGACGTTGGGAACTCCAAGCCGATTCAGGGCTTCCCGGGCCAGGGCAAACTGGGTAGACTTACCGGAGCCGTCGATGCCTTCCAATACGATCGTTTTCGCCATGTCAGTTCCCTTTCTTTTTTCCAAATAATCTGAGTTTCAGGGTGTAAAGCAGGAAACGGGGAATATTCATCATCCGCCCCAGTCTTTGGGGTTGTTTCAGCAGGCGGTAGAACCATTCCAGCCCAATTTTGATCATCCAGCGGGGGGCTCGGATGGCAGTCCCCGCAAACACGTCCAGCGATCCGCCAAGGGCCAGATGCAGCTTGGCACCGGTTTCGTGCAGGTGATCCCGGATAAAAAGTTCCTGTTTGGGAGAGCCCAAACAGACGAAGAGAATATCTCCCCCGGCATCCCGAATACGGGGCAGTACCTCGCCGGCATCCTTAAAATATCCGTCGAAGCAACCCGCCACCTGCAGGTCGGGATATTTTTGGGTCATACGCCGGGCAGCTTCCTCCGCCACACCGGGTTTCCCGCCAAAGAAGGTCACCGTGAGCCCCCGGGATCCGGAAAGCCGCACAAGCTCCTCCCCTGTCTCCACCCCGGCCACCTTGTGGGCAATGGGGGTGCCGAGAATGCGGGAGGCGATCAGGACACCGAT
>JAFYNU010000118.1 GCA_017547975.1 Clostridia bacterium | reverse complement strand
CCCACCGGCCCGAAAATTTTGCTAACGCAAAACCAGGTCATTATGCCGTACCCCTACTTTCCACTTACACCCCGCCGCCCCTTCTGCGGCACCCGCTTCACACATAAAAAATCCCGTACCAACCGGTACGGGATTTTCTGCTTTATATACGCTTACTTCTTCAGAAGCTGGGACATATAGAGCTCGTAGTACTTGCCCTTCTTTGCCATCAGCTCGTCGTGGGTACCCCATTCTGCCACGCCCTTGTTGGCGATGTACATGATGCGGTCGCAGGCCTTGATGGTGGAGAGACGGTGGGCAATGACGAAGGAGGTACGTCCCTTCATCATGGAGTTGATACCGATCTGCAGCATCTTTTCGGTCTGGGTGTCGATGGAGGAGGTGGCTTCGTCCAGAATCAGGATTTTCGGGTCGGAGAGGATGGTCCGGGCAAAGCTCAAAAGCTGCTTCTGGCCCTGGGAGAGGCGGCCGCCCCGCTCGTAAAGCTCGGTTTGGTAGCCGTTTTCCATGTCCTCGATGAAGTCGCTGGCGTGGACGATATCGCAGGCCTTCTTCATATCGGCCTCGGTGGCGTCCAGCTTGCCGTAGGTCAGGTTGTCGGCGATGGTGCCGGAGAAGATAACGCTATCCTGGAGCATGATGCCCATTTGCCGGCGCAGGGAGTTCACGGTGACCTTGGAAATATCGTGGCCGTCGATGAGTACCCGGCCCCCGGTCAGGTCGTAGAAGCGGGAAATCAGGTTGACAACGGTACTCTTGCCCGCCCCGGTGGGGCCAACCAGAGCAACGCTCATGCCCGGTTCGATATCGAAGGACACGTGTTCCAGCACGTTCACACCCGGTTCGTAGGCGAAGGTCACATCCTCGAAGGTAACGCGGCCCTCGATCTGGGGCAGTTCGGTGGCACCCTCCGCATCGTGGATGGTGATGGGTTCGTCGATGGTTTCGAAAATGCGTTCCAGATAGGCAATGGAGTTGATGAAGTTGTTGTAGATACCCGCCAGGTTGGAAATCGGGCCCCAGAAGCGGCCGGAATAGCTGGTCATGGCCACCAGGGTACCGTAGGTAACCGCGGGGACCACCCACTTGATACCCGAAACGTAGATGAAGGCGGTGATCACGATGGAGATGCATTCCACCGCCAGCCACACGGCGTTACTGGGGTAGACCACCGTCATGAACACCTTGCGGTATTCATCCGACAGACGGCGGAAGATCGTGGCGTTGGTTTCTTCACGGGCAAAGATCTGGGTCACCTTCATACCGTTGATGGACTCGGCCACGTAGGCATTGATGTTACTGTTCTTATTGGATACCTTCTGCCAACCACGGCGGTTGATGGGGGTACAGATGACCAGCACCGCAATGAAGAAGGGCAGACCCGCCACGATCACCCAGGACAGGGTGGCGTGGGTGGTGAACATGAACACCGTAATGAAGATGATGTTGATGATGTCGATGAAGAAGTTCAGGATACCGTTGGAGAGGATGTCCTGGACGTTGTTGACGTACTGCACCACGCGCACCAGGATCTTGCCGTGGGGGCGGGAATCGTAGTAGTCAAAGCTGAGGTACTGCAGGTGGTTGAAAAGGTCGGTGCGGATTTCGTAGATGATGGTCTGGCTGACCCGGGTCATAATGCGGGAGCGCAGGTTGGTGAGCCAGATGGCAAGCGAAATGGAGACAGCCATGCCGATGACCACCAGGATCAGACCCTTGATGTCACCGTTGGGGATGGATACGTCCACCGCGTGCTGAATGAGCTGGGGCTGGAAGAGGGATGCCACCGAGGCAATGGCCGACAGCAGGAAGGCCAGGGCCATCTTCCACTTGTGCTTGAGGATGTATTCCGAAGCACGGGCTAAGTGGGATAAACTAAAGGGGGACTCTAAGGTTTCGTCAATGTCAAACTTGTTGCGTGCCATTAGTTGTTCCCTCCCTTCGACATACCGGACATAATGCCCTCGTTCTGGAGCATGAAGGTTTCGTAGTAATAGCCTTCCTTGGCCATGAGCTCGTCGTGGGTGCCCATTTCCAGGATGCCGCCCTTTTCCAGGATGATGATCAGGTCGGCGTCACGCACCGAGCTGGCGCGGTTGGCAATGACCACACGGGTGCACTTGAACTTTTCTTCCGATAGGGCCTTCCAGATGGACTGTTCGGTTTCCACGTCCACGGCGGAGGTGGTGTCGTCCAGGATCAGGATGGAGGGGCGCACCGCCAGGGCACGGGCCAGGGCAATACGCTGGCGCTGACCGCCGGAAAGACCAACACCCCGCTCGCCCACGATGGTGTTGTACCCATCGGGCATGCGGCTGATGAAGCCGTGGGCGTCGGCGGCCTTGGCAAATTCCACCACGTCCTCTTCGGGCAGGTCTTCATCCCCGTAGGCGATGTTGCTGTCCACCGTTTCGGAGAAGAGGAATACGTCCTGGGTGGCCATACCGATGTTACTGCGCAGGTAGGCCAGGTCGTAGTCCTTCACGTTCACCCCGTCCACCAGAACCTCGCCCGATTTCGGGTCGAAGAAGCGGCCGATGAGGCTGGCGATGGTGGTTTTGCCCGAGCCGGTGGGACCCATGATGGCCACCGTCTGGCCGGGCTTCACGTGGAAGTCGATATCCTTGAACACCACGTTGTTGTCGTAGGAGAAGGCAACGTGGTTGAAATCGATCTGACCCTTGAGTTTTTCGTCCTTTTTGATGGGGTTTTTGCCGTTGACGATGTCACTCTTGGCGTAATAGAGCTCGGTGACCTTCTCGGCGGAGGTCAGGAAGCGCTCAAAGTCGGAAAGCAGGGCACCGATGGTGCTCATGGGGCTGGAAATGGCCCAGGAGAGGTTGATGTAGATGGAGAGCTCGCCGATGGAAAGCTCGCCCCAGATGCAGAAGAGACCGCCGAAGAGGATCACCAGAAGGGACAGCGACTGGGAAATGGTTTCCACCAGGGGGTGGATCTTCAGCCAGGCGAAGGAGGCCTTCAGGTTGGCATCCCGGTAGACGGTATTGTATTCGTCGAAGCGCTTGCATTCGTATTCTTCGTGGGCAAAGGCCTTGACCACACGGTTGGATTCGATATTTTCCTGGGCAAAGCCGTTGAGCTCGGTGAGCTTTTCACGGGCGGCAATGAACAGGGGGCGGGAGATTTTGGTGAACTTGTTGCGGGCAATGATGAAGAGGGGGCTGGTCACCATGAGGATCAGGGTGAACTTCCAGTTGATGGTGAAAAGATACACCAGAGATGCCACATAGAGCACCACCGCATTGATGAGCTGCCGGATAACCCAGGTGGCACCGTGCCGCAGCATGTCCAGGTCGCCGGTGAGGCGGGTCATCAGGTCACCCGAGCGGGACTTGGAGTAGTACTGCATATCCAGGGTCTGCATATTCTCGTAGAGCTTGGTGCGCAGGGAGTACTTCATACCCTGGGCGGCCTGGTCGTAGAGGACCACCATCAGGTAGCTGGTACCCATGCGGAAGTAATGAACCCCTACCATCAGGAGAACCAGAGGAACCAGTTCATCCACGTGGCGGATCAGATTACCCGCAGCGTCGGGGACGCCAACGACCACCCGGTCGATGATGCGTCCGGTGATGGTGGGAGTGATGATGACCATGGCGGCCATCAGGGCCTGAAGGATGTTTGCCACCACGTATCGGCCGTGGTAACCCTTCAGGTTATCCCAGATCCACTTCACAGTATGCATTTGGAACACCTTCCTTTCGTTTTGCAAGAACGGAGTGGGGTGGGTTTTGTCCCTGTCGCCCCCTGTCGGGGGCCCGTGGGGACATACTTTTTAGTTTACTGTAGTTTACTCCATTTCGCACAAAATGGCAAGCCTTTTTGTAGAAAAGACACACAATTTATTTTGCCATGTTTTGTGCAATTTTGGGAAAGTTTTTTGCCCACCCGACTCCCTGCCCCTTGCCT